>NZ_CP058988.1:3933626-4236213 GCF_019278565.1 Cellulophaga sp. HaHa_2_95
TTTTCCTCTTGTACCGAAAAGACATTTTTTAAATCATTATGCAATCCTAAAGGTTTGCCCGTTTGAACATTATCAAACTTATCTACGTCTAAATCTACAGAAGTATGAACCGCCCCTATCCAAACTTCCCAGTTAGATAGATTTTCCTCAAACATATTTGTTGTTAGAGTATTCTTCTCTGGTACGGCTATGACATCTGCAGAACTTTTACACCCTACCATAATAAGTAATAGAGTGCTTAGCGTGTAAACGGGTATCTTCGAATAGTGTGAATTTCTAAATTTCATCATGTATAGATTAGGATTAAAAAAAAATGCCAAGACTCGTCAGAAAACAAAGCCTTGGCACATACTAAAAATTAAACTACAGTACTACTAAAAATCGAATTGAATAACATAAGCAAAGTCTCCTGGTTTCTCTGTTGGCATTGTTACTTTTAAACCATCAGCCTCTTGACTCCATTTTATTTTGTCGGGACTACCTAACACTTTCGCATTGGTAATCTTTAAGTCTTTTACATATTCTGAATTTTTGGCAAGCGACTCAATCGTTACAATACCGTCTTCTGGCCAATCAAGAACGATAGCAAATAATTTATTATCTTTTGTTGTAAATCTGATATCTTTTGAAGATAAACCTTCATTATCTCCTTCGGAATGATGCCCTTTTTTTACTTCTGTAGGACCTTCACCAAAAGTTTTCCAGTAGGTAGTATCATATATTGCATCGCCATTAATTTTTAACCAATCGCCAATTTGAAATAATATAGCTTGCTGATCTTCTGGAATAGTACCATCAGCTTTTGGACCTACATTCAGTAATAGATTTCCATTCTTACTAACAATATCAATTAAATCATCTACAATTTCATTGGCGTTCTTAGATTCCCAATTAGTTACATGACTCCAAGAGTTTTTACCTATTGAGGTATCCGTTTGCCATGGCAGTTTTCTAATTCCAGGTAGCTTACCTCGTTCTAAATCATAGATAACTGTTCCTTCTGGAAATGCTTCATGAGAGAAGTTTTTATCCTGCAACACCACTTCTTTTCCCCATTCAATACCTTTATTGTAATAATAGGCGGCTAATTTAGGGCGTTGATCTGCAAAATCAGGGATATCTAAATAAAAATCGAACCATAAAATATCTGGTTGATAGTTATCTATAATATCTTTTGTTCTTGCCCACCAAAGCTCCTTAAATTCTTCAGATACAGGTTGCGTTAAATCTTTACCCTTGGTAGAATACAAATCTGAATATTCTGGGTCTGTCGTATCAAATTTGTCTTTTTTATTATAGAAAGACCAGTTGAAGGCAAAGTGAGAAGAAGCTCCCATGATCATACCTTTATCTCTACCTGCTTTAAATAATTCGCCTAAAATATCTTTTTTAGGCCCCATATCTACCGAGTTCCAACGGGTCACATTTGATTTATACATAGCAAAACCATCGTGATGTTCTGCCACAGGAATCACGTACTTTGCACCAGCTTTCTCAAAGATGTTGATCCACTCACTGGCGTCGAATTTTTCACCTTTAAACATTGGAATAAAATCTTTATATCCAAACGTTTTTGGATCTCCCCAATTTTCTTTGTGATGTAAAAAAACATCTGAGGGACCCTTTTCTCCTAATTTTAATTGCGCAGAAAATGTAGCTGTATCCATATACATTTTTCGAGGATACCATTCTGAACTATAAGCAGGAACACTGTATGCTCCCCAGTGGATAAAAATTCCAAACTTTTTTTCATTAAACCATGTTGGGTCTTTATAATTTGCTTTTATAGATTCCCAGTTTGCTTCATATACAGGCTTCTCTTGCTCTACAGTTTCTTTTTTTTCCTTTTTATCAGCACAGGAAGAAATTGCCAACGAACAAACCAGAATGGCAAACAACATATATCTTTTTAAATTCATGGTAAATAATTCTTAAATGGTTTCCTTTAGTTTCTGTAGCGAAATTCGAATTATCCCGCGAAAAGCATTAAAACGTATGTCTTTAATAATAGAGCAAATGATTAAAACACCTGTTTTTAGGGCTGTCTGAGCTCAGAAATCAAAATAGCGTCTGCTTTTCCAGACCAAGGAGATATAAACTTACCTGAATCTTGCATAGCTGCTACACTAGTAAATTCACCGGTTACTGTATTAAACCATAGCACAGTTCTTTTACTACTTTCTTTTTTCAAAAATGCAGCGTCTATACCGTAATTTTCTTTATGAATGTAGAGTAAAACAGTCTTCTCATCATTCGTTAGATTGTAAGCGCTGCCATTTTGCCAAGGTGTAGGTTTCATTTTGCTAAAATCAAATGCAGTGAATAGTTTCATCATGTGTTGAAAATATTCAAATTTTGGCTTTTTAAAATCTTCTGGCTGTTCAAAAGGATTGTAAATAATAGCATTCCAGGAAGCTCCTTGCCAATAATACGTAGTGTATACTCCTGCAAACAAACACATATAATTTCTTCTTAGACACGTTTCTGCGTTCGTATAATCTCCTGTAAAAACCGTATACGGAGCTTCTTCATAACCGCCATGCTCTATATTAAATACAGGCTTGTCCTTAAATTTTGTCTGAGCAGCTAACATCTTGTCATACAGATTGTGCGACCAGTTTTGGGTAGATATAAAGTCCACCTTTTCAGGGAAATTAGAACAATATTTAAAATCATGTACCGACACCAATCTATTAAATTGATCTGCTTTACGCAGTCTTTCAATTCTTCCATGAATATACGCTTCATCTGCTCTACCGTAATACAAAGCTTCTTTAGATATATCCCAAACCATATTTGGGAAGGCTTGGTAACGTTTAACCACATAATCAAAATACATATTATCTGCCTCACTATTCATATCTGGCCAGGCGACTAATTTGTTCCAGACATAAATCATCAAATGTGATGCTATGCGCTTATCATGCATTAAGCTGATGGTCCTGTCTAGCTTTTGAAAAAATTCTGGATTCAAAGCGGTATAATCAGGATTATCATTTGTTCCTAGAAAAGGAAATATATCCTTTGGCTCTCCAAATTCGTGCTCTGGATGCTGTGCTAGTTTCGCATCTTTCTGCCAACTCACATCATAGGAAAACACGTTCATCACAATTTGATTAAATCCGTTTTTCTTTATTAAATCTAGTAAATGATCTGTCTTAGGCAAGCTTTTTTCCGTATGATAATCTAAGGCATACAGCCAATCACATTCAAAAGCTAATAAAAAATAAGGCGTACCATCTTCATAATAAAAATGTTGCGGATCTTCTTCTTTAATTATGATACCCCCATGATTCGTATTACTCGAAGCCACTACCTTAACTTTGCCTTTTTTCTGATTCAGTGCTTTTAGAACAGATATGGTTTCATAGGTATATTGTCCTTCCTCATTACTAGAAAAACGAATGATCCACTCATTTTTACCGTTATAGAAACCAGGTACTTCTTGTTGCTTACCCTGTTCATTAGTAAAAATTGCTGAAAAATCTGTAGTGTAGGGCGCTATTGCCTCTTCATTACTTTTAAAACTAATATCCACAACCTCCCATTTTGGAATGGAAATAGTTCTAGAAGTATACCGCTCTTTTTTCATTTGGCTGTTTCCTGAAGCAGAAACTAGCAACACCATAACTACCAATATTTGAATGCTGATTTTCATAAAAAAATGGGTCTACAAGGTTATATTTAATCGTTCCAATGGGCATCTATCACCTTCTGAATATGTGGATATTTATCGCCGTCTTCTTCATGTAAGCTTTTACGTTTTGCTATCAACTGATTTTTTAAATCAGCAATAACAGCCTTGTATTCTGGATTGTTATAGGCATTATTCATCTCTTTGGGATCTTTACTCAGGTCATAAAATTCCCAAGCCACGGGAGTATCCATTTCAAACCGGTTGCCCCAACTCTTTTTATTCCACGTAGCTTCTGGATCTTTGGTGTCTACCCAATACTTACCATAGAAAAAGATAAGTTTGTATTGTTTTGTTCGAATTCCGAAATGCGCTGGATTGGCATGTGCATGAGCCATATGCATCCAATACCTATAATAAGTAGACTGTTGCCAATCTTCAGGCTCTTCGCCTGTTTCTAAAATAGTTTTGAAGCTATGCCCTTGCATTTGCTCTGGCGCTGTGCCCCCTGCTAAATCAATTAAAGTAGGAGCAAAATCGGTATTATTAATTATCGCGTTCGTTCTGGTATTGGGCTTAATTTTTTCTGGATAATGCACAATAAATGGCATACGCATAGACTCTTCGTACATCCATCGCTTATCTATATAATCATGCTCACCAAGCATAAAGCCTTGATCTCCCGTATATACAATAATAGTATTGCTATCATACAACCCTTCTTCTTTTAGATATTTGATTAAGCGCGCCACATTATCATCAACCCCTTTTACGCAACGTAGGTATCTTTTCAGGTATTCTTGATAGGTAGCATGCGTATAAGCCTTATCACTTAAATCTAAATTTGTCCCTACTGAGGCATCAAAATCTGGATTTGATATTTTGGTAAAAGCATCACTCCACAAACGCATTCCCATACTTCTTATGGTATTTCTTTTAGAAACTGATGAACCAATTACACTTAGTAAGGAGTCATTTTTTCCGCGTGTTGCTATAGATCCATTATTCCCATTTTCGTACAAACTTGCAGGCTCAGGAATATAGGTATCTGCTAAATAATCATTATAGCGTGGCGCATATTCAAAATCATCATGAGGCGCTTTAAACTGAACCATCAACATAAATGGTTTGCTTTTGTCTCTTTTATTTTTAAGCCAATCGATAGAGATGTCTGCCACAATATCTGAACTGTGACCTATATATTTTTTTCCTTCATATTCTGGCGTTCCATATTCCGCGAAATTCATTCCACTTTCCGTCAAATTAGGGTCAAAATAAGATCCTTGCCCTCCATGCTCTGTAAAAATGTTGTAATAATCAAAATTGGGCTTCTCACCCAAATGCCATTTTCCAATTAACGAAGTTTGGTAGCCTAATTTCCTAAGTTCTTCCGGCAAATATTGATTCGCTGTCTCTAAATGCCCTTCTAAATCTAATACTCCATTCGCTTGACTATATTGTCCTGTTAGTATTGTTGCTCTACTCGGCGTACAAATAGCGTTGGTTACGAAACAATTGTCAAAGACCATTCCTTCATGTGCCAATTGATCTAAGGTTGGAGTAGGATTTAAACTTGCCAACCTACTGCCATAAATACCAAATGCTTGTGTGGTATGATCATCTGCCATGATATAAATAATATTTGGCTTTTTAGCGGGGATTACTTCTTCTTGAGTAGCTTCCTTGCAAGAAAAAAAGGAGATGGATAGAACGGAAAGTACAAAGATTTTTTTAAGCATTTTTCAATATTTTTTTTGTCTTTATATAAAACGGAAAAAGCGCTAGAAGCGCTTTACAAAAGTTAGCTATTTTTTAAGAAGATAAGATAACATATGATTTTATGAATAAAACGTATGAGTAAGAACCCTACTCATACGTTTTATTGCACTTGTTATTTTAATTCCTTTAATTAGCTGGGACCGGTTTAAAAATACGGATCCAGTCTACTTTAAAAGTGTTGTTTTCTTTATTTTCTAATTCCTTGTCAGAAGGTGTAACATTTTTATCAGAGCGCCAAGTTTGATCTTCTGCATTGATAATAATATCCATAGGCTTGTATAAGCCCTTACCCTCTGCAAAATTATTAGGATCTATCATTTCTGAACCCGACGTTGTTCGCACCAATTTACCATCTATATAATATTCTAAATGAAAAGGGTCTTTCCAGTACACTCCAACGATATGATAGTCTTCTCTCCATAAGGTGCCATCACGATACCAACTACCAGCATCTGTTGGTTGATAGTCTTGAAAGGGATCTCTAATAAACATATGATGACTTATATGAATACGTTCTGCATACCACGTTTGATCACTATCGGCTAATTCTGAAAAGCTAGCACCGTAAGCTTCTACAATATCTATTTCTTGTGTATCATCTGAACTCAACAACCAAACATCTGAAGCTAGCGTCGTATTCGCTATTTTAACATTTGCCTCAATATAAACAGGGTATACTACCTGTTCTTTCGAAGTGATGCAGCCTAAATTTATTTTATTAGAACCCTCTGCTCTATTTGCAATCATTTGCAAATTACCTTCGGCTACTAAAGAATTTTCTCTTCTCCACTCCGTTAATCCTGGACCTTTCCATTGATTGTGGTAAAAATCTGTCCATTTCTTATCAAATTCAGTTCCCTTAGCATCGGCAGGAGCATCGTATTCAAAATCATCCGAAAGCTCTTGAAATTCCCATACATTACCTGCACCCGCATCTGCTGGCACTGGAATAGTTTTCCAATCTGCCGTAGTCTCCTCTTCTACTTCCGCTTCTACTTCTTCGTCTGGAGTAACCGTTTCTTCTTGACTTTCTTCTTCTACCGTCTGCTTTTCTTCCCCATTACTTTTACTACATGAAAGTATTTGAAAGATTAATATAAAAGCTACCAATTTAAGTTTTATCATAATTCTGTATCTGTTTATTGTTTTCTCAAATTTCATTATTGAATTTAAAGAATCCTTAAAATGGAACTAGATTAAATATAGACAATGCTATTTTTTATCGCAAAAAGGGCTTCATAGATATTATGAAGCCCTTTTTCTAAAAATTCAATAACCAATCTTATGGTCTATCATCTACTATTATAATTCGGATATCATCAAAATAAAGTGTTCCCGAACCACTATGTCTTAAATACAAATTAAAATCGTCTGCCGTTGCTCCTGCAGCCCATTGCTTAGCAGGTCTTATCGTTATCCAAGTATTCTCTGGAGCTGTTGCAATATCATTATGCCAGAACTGCGTAACTGTTCCTCCTGTATTATTAATCCAAGGTGCCATAAAATTTAAATTAGCACCGGTAGCTTTGTAAACTTTGTATTCATATTGAACCAAAACTCCTGCATCTAAATGAAATAGATCTACTAGATTCTCAAAAGAAGACCAATTACCAGAAGCACCCGCATCAACCTTTAAACTACTAGCACCACTAGCTGCTTGTTCTGTTGAGATGTTAATAGCCGTGGTTGGCAAGTTTTCAACATGTGCCGTCCAATTACCTCCATTAGATTCAAAATCAAACTTTACAATTTCGTGTTGAAACATGGCTACCGAAATGTCGGTAAAAGCACCTGGAATACGTGTGTCTGTAGATTCAAAATCTCCGCTTCCATCATAAGAAACTGTGATTACATCTGAGCGATAAATTTGTTCTTGTAATTTAATTTCTAAAAGTGTTGCATTTGAAGCATTAAGTCCTATCGATGCTATTGCAAAAGGAGTACCATTTACGGTAACCGTAAAATGAGAACTTTGATCTGAAAAAGGAGCGAATTCCCCATTATACGGTATTTGAATTGTTTGGTTTTCTAACTCTACAATATCGCCAGCTACTTCAAAAGGTAATGAAGAAGGTATAACAGTTATTGTTGCAGGTATCTTATAGTTATCATAATCTCCAGGAAGACTCTCCCCTTGTCTACTTATATTTAAGTTTCCTTTATAGCTTCCTAATTTATTAAATTGAATTACGGAAAGAGAATCTGTTTTTGTTACTCCTGCTATAGACCATGATCTTGTATTAGGGCGCCCTATAGTAGATACATCTACAAATTCTAGAGTAGAACCTGCCTCTACAATAATCTCATCCGTTTCGGACTCATGAGGAACTACAATCCCATTTTGACGAATTAGAATTTTTGGCACAATAGTATCGTATACATCAACAATAAATGTAGTATCTATCACCCATTTGCCAGCAACTTCTTTTGAAGGGAATATAAATCCGTCTGCCCCCTTAAATTCAACATATTCGCTAAATTCATTGTATAGATTTACTTTCTTAAGTCCGCCTTTTGTAAACAGTACATGAACGGTTTCATCTTCGCTTTCCAAGGATTCTGGTTGAATCTTAAAATCATCAAATATGGTATCACTTCTAGTGATGGGTCCTTTCAAATAAAAGCTTCCTTCCTCTACGGTCCATTTATGAGATAGCGCTCCTTGAGACAAATCTGAAAAAGAGGCAAAATTATCTACATTCACACGTATGATAGTATCTCTAAAACCACTTGTATACCATGAAACATCTGATAACGAATTTGGAGCATCATACTCATCCCTGTTACAGGCGGTAAAGAGGCCAATAACTAGGGCTATTATTATTAATTTATTTTTCATTTTGTTTTTTTTAGTTGTTCAAATTAGGATTAGCCGTAACCTCACTATTTGGTATTGGGTAATACCCGTGTAAATTTTCACTATAGTTTACTGCTGCTTGCGCATAATCTACATAAGTAAAACCACCAGCTGTAGGATTTTCGCCTTCTATCAACAAAGCTCCCCATCTGGTTACTACTTTACCATCTGTATCTGTAGTTACATAATTATCGCCCCAATATTTTTTAGTACTTAAGTCTTGAAAACGTTGCTTTAAAACACCCCATCTTCTAAGGTCAAGAAAACGAATGGCGTGACCTTCTTCTGCCAATTCCAATGGCCTTTCCACATACATTAAATGCTCCATTAGCTCTTGCGCGGAATACGCTACATTATCATGATCTGCACCTGGATAAGATCCTGTGCCATTTAAACCAATTAATTGCAACGCAGAACGGTGTCTCACTTCATTAACCAATGCCAAAGCATCATTTAAACCGCCTTCATCTGTACCGCCTTTTATAAGACATTCTGCTAGCATTAAATATACATCTGCTAAACGTACGAGACGAATGTTAATTCCTGAACGAGTATTAGGAACAATGTCATTTTCTGAGTTTACCGTAGCCCAGTTAGAATATTTTCTGAAATAAGCACATTCTTTATTATTAAACGGAGTTACTTGTCCCGGTAAAAAACCTCCATAAAAAGGGGTATCTACATCATCTACAAGTGCTAAAGAATAAGAGGTACGAAGCGAGTATGATCTGGGTCTTGTTAAGGTTACCGGATCACATCCTTCAGAACCATCTTCACAGGGTACAAAATTGCGAGGATCACTTAAATCCATCGCTTCATTTTTATACGCCATTTGCAACCAACAACTAGGAACACCACTTCTGTAGCCCCCTAAATTTCCAGGAGAAAAAGATCTCCCTAAAGTATTTGAAACATTCTGACTATCAAAAGGATTTAATTCTGCTTTGAAATTTACCGAGTAACTAACCTCCAAAATAGATTCTGAATTAAACTCCCCTGCTTCAGAAAAATTATCATCGATGTTTTCTACTAAACTTCTACCATATTCTGGGTTCGTGATGATATCATTGAAGTATACTGCTGCTTGTGTATACTCTTCTTCATACAAATAACTTCTCCCTAATTCTGCCGCTGCCGCTGCAGATGTTACTCTTCCTAAGTTTACATTCCCATCCCAAACTGGTGGTAAATTTTCATAAGCAAACTCAAGGTCGGCAATATAAAATGCTTTCACATCACTTGCTGAGCTTACAGGTTGGTAAAATTCATCTTCAGATTCTGGAACAAAATCAAAAATGGGCACACTACCTTGATTAAACATATTATACAAGTAGGTATACGAAATACCTCTGAAAAATCTTGCTTGTGCTATTATTTCTGTAGCAAAATCTATTTTATCTTGATCTGTGTATGTCTCTTTAAGTCTATTCCCGTTTTCAATTACCTGATTAGCTCTGAAAATTACTACATACAATGCAGCCCATTTATTTCTGATGTCATTTTCTGCATCATTGAAGGTTTGAAGATAGAAGGCATTTTGTGTGTTCGGTCTACCAAAACCAGGCCAAGTCATATCTGCTCGATGGTTTTCTGAGACTACATTAAAAATACTGGTATTCTTAAACCCATTATAAACAGAGGTTAAACCCGTATTAAGATCTACATTATTTTTCCAGAAACTACCCGTTGAAAGCTCATTAGGATTTGTTTCTGCTAAGAAATCATCAGAGCACGCCGTACCGCATAATACACACAGTAAAGCAACTACTATTCTATTAAAAATTATTTTTCTCATTGCTATATTTTTTTAAAATTTAAATTCAATACCAGCTCTATATTGTGTGCTAATTGGGTAAACCCCTGCATCTATTCCACGGGTATTTAAACCATCATTACCAATCTCTGGGTCAAAACCATCATAATTTGTTATGGTAATAAGGTTATCTGCTGCGAGGTAAAACCTTAGCTTACTAATTTTAAGTTTATCATTCCATTTTTTAGGTAAAGAATACCCTAATGTTAAGTTTCTTAATCTTGCGAAACTTCCATCCTGAAGCCAGTAATCTGTATAACCACGATAGTTGAAATTATCACGACCTCTATCTGCTGGGATATCTGATGTAGGATTTGTTGGAGTCCATTGATATACTAAATCTTGATGGGTACCTTGCTTATAAGCATAAGCTTTACTACCATTAATAATTTCGCCACCAATTGCTGCGTACCAATTCATAGAAAAATCTATCCCTTTGTAATCTGCATTTAAGTTTAATCCTAATTCAAATTCAGGAGCTCCACTACCTTTGTATACTCTATCTTCTAGATCTATTAAACCATCGCCTTCATCAGGAATACCATCATTATTAGTATCTACCGTTAATTGATCTACATAACGCAGTGAACCCAAACTAGCTGTTTCATCTATTTTTTGATATTCTACCAATTCTTCTGGTGTTCTAACAAGGCCATCTGTTTCGATAAGGAAAAAAGCTCCCGCTTCATACCCTTCTCTTAATGCCGTTACTAAATCTTCTCCCGGTAATCCTGGAGCAACACTACTACCACTTAAAAAAGAAAACTTATTAGAATCGCTCATTCTAGTAATCATGTTTTCATTCTTAGAATAATTTGCAGATACATTCCAGCTGAATTTTCCTCGGTGCTTATAATTAGCGCTCAGCTCTGTTCCGTAGTTACGCATATCACCCACATTAAGTATTACACTAGAGTTATTACCTCCACCAACGGTAGGTGGTAAAACAACAGGGAATAGCATATTTGTTCTAGAACCATCATAAACTTCACTCGTAATTGTTAGTTTATTATTAAAAAATCCAAATTCTACCCCAAAGTTCTTTTCTATTTTTTTCTCCCATTTAGCATCTGGATTTTTATAAGCTTCTTGGACCGCTCCTAAAACTAAAGACTCATTAGCGCCAGTTCCAAAAACATAATCGTTACCTAATCCTATGGTAGGTTCTGTACTATAATCTAAAATACTTTGGTTCCCCGTAGTACCAGAACTCATTCTAATTTTAAAGAAGTTAAACGTATTTCCAAACACTTTATCCCAACCCTTTTCATCAGAAACAATCCACGCTGCAGATACTGAAGGTGCATAGATCCATCTATTCTCTTCTGAAAAACGACTTGTACCATCACGACGAAGACTGGCACTTAATAAATACTTCCCCTTATAATCATACTGAGCTCTTCCCAACATACCTATTAAGGTATTTATTCTATCTTGACCATATCCATTACCTGTCCCCACATTGGCATCTAATGTTGCACCATTTAGAGTTACAATTTCATTATTAAAAAGATCAAATTTTTGAGCAAAAAACGAATTGTAGGTGTATTTCTCTGTAGTATAGGCACCAACAAGAGTAACATGATGATCACCAAAATTCTTATCATAAGAGACAATCCCATCTAAAGTAGCACTGGTAGCTCTATCACTTTGATTATATACACCAGATCTTACTTGTTGCGGTATCAAATCACCATCTACACTATAGGCGGTAAACAATGGATTAATTCTAACTCTCGTATTATTTGTGCGACTCAAAGAACCACGTGTTGTAAATTTCAAGTTTTTAAGTACTTGATAATCTACTTGCATTCTCACATCAAAATTATCGCCATTCCTAACATCGGTCTGCTTTAACTTACTGGTCAAATAACTTAAGTTTACGGCATCATTACTGGTATTAGATCCTGCACTATCATCCTGAGTTGGAGAATTTGGATCTATCGCTTTTTGATAAGGTTTGTATCTATACCCATCTAACAAAATCTGCCAAGGTGTATAGTTTTGTTCATCTGTTCTTAAACCAACACCCGTTGTAAAGGTCCATTTATCTTTTTTATATGTAGTATTTGCTCTTACATTCAAGCGGTCTAATCCAGAGTTTATTAATGACCCTTCTTGATCAAAATAGTTCATAGAAACATTATAGGTAAGTCCTTCTTTGCCTCCAGAGATATTTACATTATGATTTTGTATTAATGCCATATCGTTCTGTAAAAGATCCATCAGATAGGTATTGTTTGTAAAATCATTAGGATTTTGCTCTAGTGTCGTAAAAGAATTATTAGGGAACGTCCCATTCAAATTATTCAGTCTCAAAAACTGAGAGTACATAGAATCTTCAAAATTCATCAAAGGCACGCTAGAGGTAATATCTTGGACTCCCATATAGCTGGTCACTCCAATATTCATTTTTCCAACCTTACCGGTTTTTGTTGTGATCAAAATAACCCCAGCAGATCCTCTTGTACCATAGATTGCAGCAGAAGCAGCATCTTTGAGAACGTCTATAGTTTCAATTTCCGCAACACTTAATTGTGGGTTTCCATCTTGAGGTATTCCATCTACCACATATAGCGGACTATTACTTCCAAAAACAGAATTAATACCACGAATTAAAACGACTGCATCAGCGCCTGGTTGACCACTACTCGATGTCACATTCACACCAGCAATTTGTCCTTGAAGTGCGCTACCAATATCTGATGTTGATATTTTTTCAATATCCCCTGCTTGTACTTGCGCTACAGCACCAGTAACTTCTCTTCTTTTTTGAGAACCGTAACCAATAACAACCACTTCTTCCAATGCAGCAACATCTTCTGTTAAGACCACATTAATGGTACTCTTTGAATTTACAGGTATTTCCTGAAGTTGATAACCGATATAACTAAAGATTAATGTACTATTTGGCGGAGCTTGTATTTCATAATTTCCATCAAAATCTGATACCGCTCCGACTGCGGTACCTTTTACCACGATGCTTACGCCCGGAAGAGGCTCACCTTCTCCAGTGATAATCCCCTTTACGCTTTTTGATTGCGCCTGAACCAAACCAAAGCCAACAATACATAATATTGCTGTCAGAAAAACCTTGAGTCTAGACTTGACAAATAAATTAAATTTCATATTCTGTTCTTTTTAAGTTTAGTTAGACAAATTTTGATTTTATTTAGATCAAGGGGCGTAACAAATGTTTTTTTAAACGGAACATATGTATAAAATCTTAAAAAAATGTTAATCAAACCCTTATAAAAGCCTAAAAAACACATACAAAGTGAAGTATTTACATTTAGCCTATATCAATTCTGCGAAATAATAAAAAAAATGTTAAAATATTTAGAATTTGAAAAGTAATTTAAATGTTAGGCAAACACTTTTGAAACAGAAAGTCATTTGTTCTAAAAGTGCACAACAGAAAAGGAAAGGAGGTATTTTTTTATTTAGAAAATTCAATTTTATACACAAAAGCGAAGTCGCCAATTTTGCGCTTACTAGGTTGAATAATCAAAGCGGTTTCACTTTGTTTCCAATTGATTATTTCTTGACTACCTAATAAGTGAATGCTTTTAATTTTTTGCTCTTGGCTACCCAACGATTTTATAAGCACTTCTTTTTCTGGCCAATCTAAAACCGTTGCGTAGAGAATGTCTTCATTAGTCGTGAACCGAATATCTCTTGCTGTGTTATCAGGATTTTTATGTTCACTTAAATGCCCCTCTACAACCTCAGCTGGTCCTTCGCCATAAATTTTCCAGGGCCTGGTTCCGTAAATAGCTTCGCCATTTATGGCTAACCAATCTCCCATTTGTAGTAGGCGCTCTTGTACCTGAAAAGGTATTTCTCCCGCCGCCGTAGGTGTTATATTTAGTAGTACTGCACCATTTTTACTAACCACATCCACCAAAAAATCTATAAGTCTGTTAGTAGATTTGTATTCCGGGTTCTGAATATTGCTCCACGCTTTCCAATCAATAGAATCATCCGTAAGCCAAGTAAACTCTTTTTTTTTACTCATTCTAGAGCGCTCAAGATCTAAAACTGCAGAACCTACCGCCAAATCTTCAAACTTATAAGTAACCACAACCTCTTTCCCTTTTTTAAGACCGCGATTGTAAAAATCAGCTAAAAATTGCTTTCTATATTTTTCTCCTATGATATCCATTTTATTGTCAAACCATACAATATCTGGATCATATTTAGTCGTCAATTCGGTAAGCCTGTCTAACCATTCTTGATTGAATGCAGCACTTGGTAAAGGATTTGTAGGTTTATTTGCCATCACAAATGTACCTTCTGGAACTTTTGGGCCATAGAGGCCCTGATAAAGCGGATTTGAGGCATCTGTACTTTCATCCCATGTTGGATACCATGCATACAACCAGTGCCGATGGTAGGTAGTTATAAATTTAAGTCCACGAGATTTTATGGCCTTTTCCATAGCTCCTACCACGTCTATTTTCGGTCCCATATCTTTAGCATCCCATTTGGTAAGTTGGCTATCCCACATAGCAAAACCATCCGCATGTTCTGCGATAGGACCAGCAAATTGAGCCCCTGCTTTTACAAACAAATCTGCCCAAACCTCAGCATCAAATTTTTCTGCTTTAAACATGGGAATAAAATCTTTATACCCAAAAGTATCTAAAGCTCCGTAGGTTTCTTTATGATGTTTATTGATAAGATGCCCATCCACATACATCCAACGAGAATACCACTCATTTTCATAGGCAGGAACGGAATAAGGTCCCCAGTGAAAATAAATTCCGAATTTTAAATCTTTGTACCATGCTGGAACTTCATACTGTTGTAAAGATTCCCAATCAGCGGTATATTTCTGCGTACCAATTTCTGTATCAGCCATCGTCTTTTGCGAGGTACAACTGATTGTAATTAATGCGATAATACTACTGAATACAATACCTTTCTTCATGGGCTTTGATGCTATCTATATAAATTTACTCAATTATAATCTTAGGAAAATCCTCTATTGATTGTTTCCCTACGTCCTCTTTTTGAATATTTGTTTTCCAAACATAGGCATATTTAAGGCGCTTCATTTCCGAAAAAGCAGGGATACTTTTTGACGTTATTTTAGTCCCTAATAAATTGACACTTGTTAAATTCTCTAATTTTATTAGCGGGGTTACCGCAGCATCAGACAATGGGTTATCATTCAATTTCAGTTTTTGAATGTTTGGAAATTGAGCAATCAATGCTATATGTTCATCCGCTATCTGATTATCCTCTAACGATAACCAAAGGATATTTTCTTTTATCGAAAGCAATTTTTCTAATTTTTCAGACATACTTTTTGGCGTGCCATTTACATTAGAATTTGGCGCTAATACCGCTTCATACAAACCCGATTCAAATGCGAGTTCTCTAAGCCTAAACCCTTCTGCTTGTAACGCAATTATTGCGTCATCAGGAACCAATGCTACTTGAGGTATTTCTATTTCAGCACCTTGAGAAGTAGAAGTACCAGATAGTCCCAACATTGTACTAGCTATTCCTGTAATAGTTTCATTGGTTTCTACTGCGGCGACTTTTGTGCTGAAACCCGCTTTAGCATTTTCTATCCAATACGTCAAAATGGCTATTTCTTCTTCGGTCAAAGGAGTTTTACCTTCGGGAGGCATAAAATTATCATCATGCGGATCTAATACTACTCTTTTAAGTATTTCAGAATTGTTAGCATCCCCAGGAATTAGTATTTCCCCATTTTTACCCCCAACTAAAATAGACACACTGTCTGCAATAGAGAGTCCACCTTTTTTCTTACTAGAATTATGACAGCTAGCACACTTATTTTGCAAAATAGGTGCCACAAGATGACCAAATACCTCAGCATCCTGGACCTTAGTAACCGCAACAAGCTCCTTTTTGTCTACACCACCAAAAGGCAAGTATTTTACCAAATAGTCACTACCGTGGGTAAGGTTACCGCCATAATGCCCCGTCACGCTTAATAAAACAACTAGTAATGTAAGTGCCGAAATATTGGGTTGAAGCTTGTTGAAGCTTGCTATATTAATTTTTTCAATTCTGATAAGCCACGCTAAAAATGCAATAACTGTAGTAACAATACCAAACCAAAAGTGGGTATCTAGGGCACTCTCTTCATAATCGCCACTTAAGGACAACATGTATCCTAAAATACAGGCCACGGTACCACTAACTGCTCCTAAGAATAAAGCTAACGGAATCCCTGAAGTAAGTACAGGGTTCTTTTTCCACCGACTAGATACTTCTAAAACAAAGGCAAAAAACAAAAAGCCAATAGGCAAATGCACAACAAGCGGATGAAATCTCCCTAAAAACAATACAATATCTGGAACACTATTCTCCATAACAATAACTTCTTAATCCTTTTTAAACGCGTTCTAATTTGATGGGTGCCGTTTTATTGGCATTCCACTGGCAGATGTATAAATTTTTATCTTCATCTACGCACACATCATGACCATGTAAAATAGGCTTATTTTCTAGCTGATATGATTTTTGGAGAGCTCCATTTTTATAGTCTGGTACAGTTCCTCCTGGATTGGAAACAACAGTATCCCCTTCTAAAATGGTCACAAAACCAGTATGATCTTTCCAGTTTGTTTTCCCTACTTTTGGCTGTGACCAACAGACACCTGCATATAAATTAACATCATCAAAAACAGGTCTACACACTTGCATATTTGGCAAGAATAAAGTCTTGACATACGTACCACCTAAAGTAAACCATTTAAAAGATTGTTGATTTCTTGAAGTACACACAACCATTGGATTATTTTTATCTCTATGATCTATAGCTACACCATGCGCATTCTGCAAATTATAATTAGCATCTTCATTATCATGACCTCCCCATTTACGTATGAACTCGCCTTTATAGGAATACTGTAAAATAAAATCTTGACCATAGCCATCTGCCACATAAATATCTCCATTAGGGCCAATAGCAACTTCTGTAGGGCAAAAATTTAATCCTGATTCATAAACTCCAATGGTCTGTGGGTGTCCAATATCAAATAGAACTTTCCCATCTGTAGTTGTCTTGCTTACTCTACCATTATGCTTAACCCATTGTCCTGTTTTATTCAAATACCATCCTGAATCTGCAAGAAATAAAAAGTCTTCCCCACCTTCATTAGAAATAGTTAATCCGTGACCTCCTGGATAAGCGGTACCCCAATAATCTAGGAGCTTTCCCGATTTATCAAAAATTAGAACATTATTTTTAGGATGATCTCCTATCATAATCAACCGTCCTTTACTATCCATTTGCATTTCATGGCAATTTAATAAAGGGGTTCTTACCGAACTTATTTGTGCCCAGTCATTATGAACTTTGTATTGGTAATCACCATGACCTAAAATGGTTTCTTTTGATTTATTATTTTTTAATATGGTAAAGCCGAATGACGGTACAGCCGCTAATGCTGCCGTAGCCGCAGTGGTCTTTTTTATAAAATTTCTTCTGGTTGGCATTGTGTTGATTTAATATTAAGTAAGTAAACTTTTAACCACATTTCCATGAACATCGGTTAATCTGTAGCGTCTTCCTTGATGTTTAAATGTTAATCTTTCATGATCCACTCCAAAGAGGTGCAAAAGTGTTGCATGAAAATCATGAACATGTACTGGGTCTTTCACCACATTATAACTAAAATCATCTGTCTCGCCGTAGCTAAACCCAGGCTTAACACCTGCTCCTGCCATCCACATAGTAAAGGCTTTTGGATGATGATCTCTTCCGTAATTTTCTTTAGTAAGTTGCCCTTGTGAGTATACTGTTCTACCAAACTCACCACCCCAAACAACCAAAGTATCATCTAACATACCTCGTTGTTTTAGGTCTTTTATCAAAGCTGCTGTAGGTTGATCTGTTTTTTGCGATTGGCTCTTAACCCCTCCAGGACAATAGTTATGTTGATCCCATCCTTGGTGGTATAATTGCACAAATTTCACACCCTTTTCTAATAACTTTCTTGCCATTAAACAATTGGCTGCATAAGTTCCAGGATCCCTACTATCTTTACCGTACATCTCAAAAGTACTGTCTGACTCATCTGATAAATCAGAAACTTCAGGTACCGAAGTTTGCATTTTAAAAGCCATTTCATATTGTGACATTCTAGCCTGAATTTCAGGATCTCCGTAGGCATCTTTTTGTAAATCATTTAAATCACCCAAATAATCTAACATATGTCTACGGTCCTGACCATCATAATTTTCAGGGTCACTTAGATACAAAACAGGATCTTTTCCGGATCTAAATTGCACGCCTTGATGCTCTGTGGGTAAAAATCCATTACCCCATAAACTAGCTTTTAAAGGTTGCCCTTTTCCGTTTTTAGAAACCAGCGTAATAAACGTAGGTAAGTTTTCATTGTCAGAACCCAAGCCATAACTTAACCAAGAGCCTATAGAAGGTCTTCCTGGCAGCTGATTGCCCGTTTGCATAAAGGTTATAGCAGGAGTATGGTTTATTTGGTCTGTTTGCATTCCTTTAATGAAACACAAATCATCTACCACTTCCGATAAATAAGGCATAGCATCACTCACCCAAGCCCTAGATTCTCCATATTGCTTAAAATTAAATGTAGATGGCGCTATAGGCAAGGTACTTTGGTTACCACTCATCCCTGTTAGTCTTTGACCACTCATCACCGAATCTGGTAATTCTTTTCCAAACATGTCCGTCAATTTTGGTTTGTAATCAAACAAATCCATCTGTGAAGGGCCACCACTTTGAAATAAATAAATAATCCTCTTTGCTTTCGGCAAATGATGTGGTAAGCCTAGTCTATTTTTATTGTAGGATTTTAAAATATCTTCAGGTGAGCTATCTTTCCCGATACCCGCGAACATTCTATCTGCCCCTAAAAGACTGCCTAAAGCCAAAGCACCAAGTCCTAATGATGTTTTCTTTAAAAACTGTCGTCGGTCTGCTTGTCTTTCTACGTCTTGTAAATCTTTATTATTAGACCTTAATTTATGTTGATGATCGTTACACATTGTTTTATTCTTATAAGGTTACCAATTTATCTTTTTGTAATTGTAGCATCAGCATTCATAATAGTACTGGCTACAACGGCGTTTGCAGCTATTAATGCCTTATTATCACTTTCACTTAATTCATAAGCTCCTGTTTTTAACCATCCTAAGGCTTTACTCAGGTTGCTATTAAATTTATCGTATTCAGATTTTTGTAATTTCCTCAATACGCTTAATTCTTTTTCAGTTGCTGTTCTACCTGTTAGTTTTATAAAAGCCAATTTCAGTCCTGCATCAATAGTTTTCTCTTCTGCCATACGCTTTCCTAAAACTCTTGATGCTTCTATATACGTAGGGTCATTAAGGATTACTAAGGCTTGCAGTGGTGTGTTGGTTTTCTGTCTTCTAGAAGAACACAAATCTCTTGTTGGAGCATCAAAAGTGGCTATCGTAGGATTCGGAATTGTTCTTTTCCAAATGGTATACATACTCCTTCTATACAAGCCTTCTACACCATCTTGCTCATACGTATCACCATTCACTTCCCATAAGCCTTCTGGCTGGTAAGGTTTAACACTTTCACCTCCTATTTTTTCATTTAATAATCCAGAAGCATATAAAGCATTATCCCGAAGCATTTCTCCAGATAGTCTTGTTGATGGACCACGAGACAGCCATCTATTTTCTCCGTCTACTGCTAAAAGCTCTTTACTAATAACAGAACTTTGCTGATACGTGTTAGACATCATCATCGTTTTTAATAAATCCTTTATATCCCAACCTGAAGACACAAAACGAATCGCTAACCAGTCTAATAGTTTAGGATGTGTTGGTAAATCGCCTTGATTCCCAAAATCTTCTGAGCTTAATACCAATCCTCTCCCAAAGAGATTCTGCCAGTATCTGTTTACAGTAACTCTCGCCGTTAATGGATTATCTTTATCTGTAATCCATTTAGCTAAACCAAGTCTATTTTTTGGCCATTCCTCTTTCCAAGGGAAAATATCTTGAGGCACATTTGGAAAAACAGAATCGGTAGGAGAATCATAATTACCCCTATCTAAAATATAAGCTTGTCTTGGAGACTTGCTTTCTTTCATGACCATAATTTGTTTTACTTTTTCGGTACTATCAACCAAAGCCCCCCTTTTATGCTCCACGTCTTTTAAGACTGATACGTATTCCTGAGATTTTGTACTTAAAAAATACTGGGTTAATTGTTGCTTTTCTAGCGCATTTAAACTAGCGTATGGTTTTTTCTGAAGATTCTTTAATTTATCTGAGGTGCTAATCTGTAAGACCTCAATTGGAGAAATTTCTTTATCAAAAACCAATAAGTTATCTACTATGGCCCCGCCGATACCCTTATCTCTCCAGATAGCCCCAACGCGTAAGCCTGGCTCAAGTTTTGGACTCTTTTTCCCATAAAGTTGTAATCCATTAAAGATGATATCTTTATAAAGATTATCAAACTTCATTTTTGTTTTTAATTGCTCTCCGTCTTGATAAATATGTATTCCATTTGCTTTACTAGAGCCATCATACGTCATCGTTAATTGCACCCACTTATCTTTAGGTAGGTCATTTAAAGATTCAATAACAATAGCATTATCTGGATATACATGCGCCAATAGAGCTTCAATCTTGTTTTCTTTTATTTTTAAATGATACCCCCTAAAACTATGCAACTCAGAACTATTCATCTTATGAAAAATAACCCCATCCGTAATTTCTTCCGGAATAAAAACTTGGATTGAAATACTAAAAGGTTGATTTCTTCTAAAAATTCCAGTTTTATCTAAGTCTAGCCAAGTATCGCCATCCATAGCCAACCCTTTTCCTGAAACCCCTTGTTTGTAAACAGCCTTTTCATTTTCCACAAACTCTTGACGCATTTGAACCTTGTTCTTGCCATTACCACCAACAGCATTTACAAGTCTTTGGTCGTCAAAATTAAATGCCGCAACTAAACCATCTGGCTTCACCTTTGTGATAATATTTTTATAAGATTCATTTGCAAGCCATTGCGATGCTTTTTGGCTTTCTGTTGTAATTGTTTTTGTTAGCTTTTTCTCACTAGTTTTTACAATTTTATCTAAATACGCAAGGACGCCTTCTTGCTCCTTAGTAGGCAACATCATAGCGGGTACCGGGGTGGCCAAATCCCAAGGTATTAGCCCTGTTTCATCTACGTTATTAAAGAAACTGTACATCTCATAATAATTTTTCTGAGATATAGGATCATATTTATGGTCATGACATTTTGCGCAAGCATAGGACAAGCCTAGCATGCCTTGACTCACTGTAGCTGTTCTATCGGCTACATATTCAGATCTAAATTCCTCATCGATAATACCTCCTTCTAAGTTTTGTGGATGCAAACGATTAAAAGTGGTGGCTAATTTTTGCTCACGAGTGGCATTTTCAAATAAATCTCCTGCCAATTGCCAAGTAAGAAAATCATCATACGGCATATTCTCATTAAAAGAATTAATTACCCAATCTCTCCAAGGAGACGTGTCTCTGTATTTATCATTACTATATCCATGCGTATCTGCATACCTAGAAACGTCCATCCAATCTAAAGTCATTTGCTCACCAAAATGTTTTGAAGCTAAAAGCCTGTCTAATTGTTTTTCAAAGGCATTAGAAGAGGTATCTTTTAGAAAATCGTTTATTTCTTCTGTAGTAGGTGGCAAGCCGGTTAAGTCAAAAGAAGCTCTACGTAATAAAACTTCCTTGTTTGCTTTTTTGGAAGGCACCAAGTTTACTTCCTTTAATTTTGCTAAAACAAAATTATCTATCTCATTACCTATAAATTCTTTATTATCAACTTTAGGAACTTCATATTTCTCTGGCTTTAAAAAAGCCCAATGCTCCTTATATTCAGCGCCACTCTCTATCCATTTTATCAATACTGCTTTCTCATAATCTGTAAGCGTTAAATGGGAACTAGGCGCAGGCATTATTAAATCTGGATCATTAGACATAATCCGATGAAAAAATTCACTTTTCTTTAAATTGCCGGGTGTTATCGCAAATTTACCTGGGCTTTCACTTAATTCTCCGTAAGCAAACTCCGCCTCATGTAGCTGCAAGCCCCCTTTTATGTTTCCTTTGTCTGGTCCGTGACATAAATAGCACTTATCCGATAATATAGGTTTCACATGTTCGTTAAAATCTACTTTTTCAGGTAGCTTTTCATATTCCAACGAGACCATCTCAGGTAGCTCAGGACCCCCACATGATATCAAGATGGCTATAAAGATTCCAAAAATTATAAAATTGCTAATTTTCATCATAAAAATTTATAAAATAAGTAACTCATCAAAAATAGAATTTAAAAGAAACATACTATTGAACAAATCAGTTCATAAAATGCACATTTCAGACATGTTCCCTTTTTGTCTAGTGCATTTCAGCTCATATTTCCTTAATTTAGCATGGCTAACGCAGTTGTATGTAATTAGAAAAGATGACCTATTCAGTTCTAATAGCGCAAAAAACAGATTTAAAATGATTGAAATTTTACAATCCCTACGTTTAACCTTATTAAATATTGGCTATGCTAAACTTGATAGCACATGGAATTTTGATAATGTCATTAGCCCTTTTACGCGTATGTATTATATCACTAAGGGGAGCGCGAAAGTGTACCATAACAACCACACATTTACCCTAAAACCGGGGTTTATGTACATTGTACCTAGCTATGCTTACGCTAGATATTCTTGCGAAGAGTACCATGAACAATATTATATCAGCTTTTTAGAAGAAGTAAACAATGGCGTATCTATTTATAGTCTAAAAGATTTTATTTACGAACTAGAAGCAACACCTCATATGTTATCTTACTTTGAACGGCTAACGGAGTTGAATAATAAACGTGAAATAAAAAATAGTGACCCAAAAACGTATGACAACAAACCCACACTATTAGATTTTATAAAGCAAAATGAAAGTTTGAATACCAAAGATTTTCTAGAAACACAAGGGCTACTTACCGTGCTATTTTCAAAATTTATTACTAATTACAAATTGCAAAATGAGCAAAAGGTGAATAATTTTGGAATGCAAAAAACACTAAATTACATCAACCACAATCTGCATTTACCTATTACCGTAGAAGAACTTGCTACCTTCTGTAATTATAGTCCAGATTACTTTTCTAAACAGTTTAAACAGATCTATAATATTGGACCTAATAAGTACATTCAAGAGAAAAGAATAGAGCGCTCTCAACTATTATTATTAACTACCAATGACACTTTGAAAGAGATTGCTGAAAAAGTGGGACTGGATAACATCTCTTACTTTTCTAGGCTATTTAAAAAACATACGGGGAAAACACCTGCTTTTTTCAGAAAAGAGCAGGTGCATATCTAAGATTTATAACCCACTAAAACTTACGGTCTTTTCTCCCACGCATCTTATTTGCCTCTGAGTCTCCCATAAATTTTTCTTTCTTAGGATCCCATTCCAAAGGTCTTCTCAAATTGTAGGCTATATTAGCTATATTACACACGGTTGCAGAACGGTGACCGGTTTCTACATCGCAAATAGGCTGAGTTCTGGATTTTGTGGCATCCACCCAATCTTGCAAATGATTTCCATTACTATTGTACAATTTTACTTTAGCATTAGATAAATCTGTCGTAAGTAAATTTGCAGGGGTCGTTTCCAAATAACTTCGGCTAACATCCATAGTACCTTTAGAGCCAATAAAGCGAACACCCCAACCTCTACCAAAATCTTCATGAATCATTTCTATCCCGTTTTCATAATACATTTTTAATCCACGGACTGCATTCTTATCTGTAGGCGGTATGTATTTTACAGGCCCAGAGCTATCCATATCTAAAGCCCATTGTACAATATCAAACATATGAGCACCCCAATCACAAAGAATACCTCCACCCACTTCTTCATAAAGTCTCCAATCTGGCCAGAAATCTACATCATTACGAGACGGTGCTAATCGGTGATTGTACGAAAGCATTGGCGCAGGGCCACACCAATTATTCCAATTAACCTCAGATGGCATTGCTTCTTCCTTTAAATTATAAGGAACGGCAGGATCACCCACATTGACTAAAACTTTTTGAATATCACCAAGATGTCCGTTTCTTATCAACTCACAGGCTTTTCTGAAAGACTCCCAAGAGCGCTGCATACTTCCTGTTTGTAATATCTGCCCTGTTTTTTTTGTGGTTTTTACTAAGGCAATACCTTCTTCAATATTATGCGTTAAAGGCTTCTCACAATAGACATCTTTACCTGATTTCATGGCATCAATAGCCTGAATGGCATGCCAATGATCTGGCGTAGCAATCACTACGCCGTCAATATCGTTTCGCTCTAAAAGCTCTTTATAATTTAGATATGTACTAACAGCCTTATAGTTAGACACATTTCTTTTTTCAGCATATATTTTTTCTACATGCCCCTTGAACCATTGATTTTTGGTACTCCAAACATCACTAGCTGCTACTACTTGTGCGCTAGTATTCCCGATAAAATTTTTAGCAAGACCTTGACTTTGTTTTCCCAAGCCAATAAATCCTAGGTTCATTTTATCACTTGGAGCTATAAAACCTCTTCCAAATACATGTCTGGGCAAAATACTAATGGCACCTGCTGCTAATGCAGTTTTAGCAATAAATCCTCTTCGCGATATATTTTGATCTACTATCTTTTTATTTTTTATTTTTTGGTCTTTCATTTTTAGTTACTTCTTTTTATAGGTTGATATTTATGTTTACTAGTACTCCCATTTGTTTGGCGCTCTGATAAAACTATAACTTCACAAAAGGATGACGGATCATATATGAGTAAAAAGATACTATATATGATTTTTATCCGTCTCTATCAACACAAAAAAATCCTTGAACAGTAGCAACTGTCAAGGATTCCTTAATTTATAGGGTATGTACGCCTAAAAAAGTGTTACTTAACTCTTTTCCCAAACGCCATCCATTTCCTCCAAGGTCTTACCTTTAGTTTCAGGTACGAATTTCCACACCACAAACATGGCTATTAATCCCATTATACCATAAATCCAATACGCAAAACCATGATTAAATTTTTCTAAGAGGTAACTGTTTTTATCCATCATTGGAAAAGTCCAAGACACTACATAATTACTAATCCACTGTGCAGCTACCGCCACCGCTAAGGCTTTATCTCTTATTTTATTCGGAAACATTTCTGATAGTAACACCCAAGTTACGGGTCCCCAGCTCATGGCAAAGCCTGCAACATATACCAACATGCAGATTAAGGCTAGAATCCCAACAGTTTGCGAGTAGAAGGTTGCTCCCAAAGCAAACATAGCAACAGCCATCCCTAATGCTCCAATAATCATCAAAGGTTTTCTACCATATTTATCTACGGTAAGAATTGCTAAAACGGTAAACACCAAGTTTACCCCCCCAACAATAATAGTCTGTAGTAAGGCTGTATCGGTACCAGATCCCATATTTTTAAAAATCTCAGGCGCGTAATACAAGACTACATTAATACCTACAAATTGCTGAAATACAGATATTAAAACGCCAATAACCACTACTGCTATTCCAAAAGAAAATAGCTTGCCCGATTTATGAGATACGGTATTTTGAATGTCACTTAATATTTTTTGAGCTTCTAATTTTCCGTTTACTTTTTCAAGGACTTGCAGTGCTTTTTTTGGTTCATTTTTAAGCACTAAGGAGCGTGGTGTATCTGGAACAAATAATAAAAACCCTAGAAATAATGATGCCGGAATTATTTCTGAAGCAAACATCCAACGCCAACCAACGGTATTTAACCAAGTATCATCTCCTTGTCCTGCGATGTAATAGTTTACAAAATAGACAATTAACATCCCAAAAATAATAGCAAACTGATTCAGCGAAACTAGTTTACCCCTGATCTTTGCAGGTGCTATTTCTGCGATAAATAATGGCGATAACATCGATGCTAACCCTACACCAATACCACCTATTATTCTATAAACAATAAAGACATAAATAAAAGTATGGTCTCCTGCTCCAATGGGCTTCATAAATAGCTCTGGCATTGCAGAACCCAATGCGGAACAAAGAAAAAGGATTGCTGCGAGCAACAATCCTTTTTTTCTTCCTATTTTTTTACTGATATATCCTCCAGAAATTCCTCCAATAATACAACCGATTAATGCGCTAGACACTAAAAATCCTAATCGCGAATTAGCAGACATTTCATCTAAACCAAAAGGCAATACAAAAAAACTATCTAATGCACTTACAGTTCCCGAAATTACCGCTGTATCATAACCAAAAAGTAATCCGCCTAATGTAGCAACGAGCGTTAGTTGCATTAAGTATTTAGAATTTCTAGGAGTTTCCATAGATCAGATTTATATGTACTGGTTGATGATGTTTTCAAATAACTCTTGCTTACCACTTTTTAATTCTAGTTCGCCATTTTCTTGAGCTACTTTATACAAATCTTCCAACGTTAACTTTCCTGCTTCAAAATCTTTACCTTTTCCAGCATCAAATGAACTGTAACGTTTTGTTCTCAAATCATCATAAGCTGAAGAAGTAATAATCTTATCTGCTGTTAACAATGCTCTTGCAAACGTATCTGCACCACCAATATGCGCTAAGAATACATCTTCCATATCCGTAGAGTTTCTTCTAATCTTAGCATCGAAATTAACACCACCACCTTGTAAACCGCCTGCTTTCAAGAAAACCAACATAGCTTCTGTAGTTTCTTGAATATTGTTTGGAAATTGATCTGTATCCCATCCATTTTGATAATCTCCACGGTTGGCATCTAAACTACCTAACATCCCTGCTTTAGCGGCTGTAGCAATTTCATGTTGAAAAGTATGCTGTGCTAAAGTGGCATGATTTACTTCTATATTAATTTTAAAATCCTTATCTAAACCATACTCTTTTAAAAAGCCAATTGCTGTAGCGGAATCAAAATCATATTGGTGCTTCATAGGCTCCATAGGTTTTGGCTCAATAAAGAAATTACCTTTAAAACCTTGAGCTCTAGCATAATCTCTAGCCATTACAAGAAACTGTCCCATATGGTCTAACTCACGCCCCATATCAGTATTTAATAAAGACATATATCCTTCTCTACCACCCCAAAAAACATAGTTTTCACCATCTAATGCCATCGTAGCATCTAAAGCCAACTTCACTTGACCTCCAGCTCTAGAAAGCACATCGAAATCAGGATTTGTAGCAGCACCATTCATGTAGCGCGGATTAGAAAAACAGTTCGCAGTACCCCAAAGTAATTTTACTCCTGAAGCTGCTTTCTTTTCTTTAATATATTCTGTAATTGTTACCAATCTTTTCTCTGACTCAGCAAATGTTGATGCCTCTTGAATTAAATCGTAGTCATGAAAACAGAAATAATCAAAGCCCATTTTACCAATAAATTCAAATGCAGCATCTGCTTTATCTTTTGCCGCTTGGATAGGGTCTGAAGCTTTGTCCCATTCAAAGCTTTGAGTTCCAGGACCAAAAGGATCTCCTCCTTGACCACAGAACGTATGCCAATAAGCTATAGAAAATTTAAAATGCTCGCGCATTGTTTTTCCTGCAACTACTTGCTCTGGATTATAATATTTAAATGCTAATGGATTATCAGAATCCTTACCTTCAAATTTAATCTCCCCAATACCTTTAAAATATTCTTTATCTCCTAAGATTGCCATGTTATTTAATTTTAAGTTGTTATTCTATTTATTATTTAAAACGAGTTCTAATTCTTTTTTCCAATTTTGATACGCTTCTTGATACGGCTTTTTGTCCTTGAAAGGCATAAAAGTCATCACATGATCATTATCCATAATTAATTTGCCATACGTATCAAAATCACCCTCATGCAGACCGGCAGCCCTTGCCGCTCCAATAGCGCCCGTAGTATTGTATATCTCTATTTCATATCCTATCAAGGTGGCAACTGTATTTGCAAAAATGTCTGATCGAAATAAATTATCATTACCTGCCCGAATTACATTTACATTAATGCCATCCGATTTTAAAATTTCCATTCCGTACACAAAAGAAAAGGCGATACCCTCCAAAGCGGCTCTACATAAATGACCTTTATGGTGGTTGTTAAGATTTACATTAACCAACCTTGTCCCTATGTCTTTATTGTTCAGCATACGCTCAGCGCCATTTCCAAAAGGAAGCATGCAAACACCGTCAGCCCCGGTAGCTATTTCTGAGGCTAGCGTATTCATCTCTTCATAAGAGTTTACCGCTAGGTTATTCAACAACCAACGATATTGTATTCCTGCACCATTGATGTTTAATAACTTACCGATACGCGGGTCTGATTTTTTATAATTTACGTGTGCAAAATTATTTACGCGTGTACTTTCTTTACCAGACAAACTATCTGTTACCGCGTAAACCACGCCAGAAGTTCCGCCTGTTGCAGCTACTTCTCCTGGATTAAATACATTTAGAGACAATGCATTGTTAGGCTGGTCTCCTGCTCTATAGAAGATGGGAGTTCCAATAGCCAGGCCACTTTCTTCGGCGCCTTTTTCATCTACCTTAGATTGCAAACCAAAAGTGTCTACGATAGTAGGCACCAAAGCCTCCTCTATCCCGTAGTAATCTAAAAGAAATTGAGCAATACTATCAGTTTTAAAATCCCAAAAAATACCCTCAGACAAACCAGAGATTGTAGTATTTATTTTATTAGAGAACTTATATGCTATATAATCTCCAGGTAACATAAACTTGTGAATTTTAGCATATATGTTTGGTTCATTCTCCTTCACCCATCTTAATTTAGACGCGGTAAAATTAGCGGGGGAATTAAGTAAATGTCCAGCACACTTTTCTTCTCCTAAAGCTTCAAAAGCGTTGTTACCAATTTCTACAGCCCTACTATCACACCAAATAATACTTTTTCTCAAAGGTTTGCCTTCTTTGTCTACAATGACAAGTCCATGCATTTGGTACGAAATACCAATCCCTTTAATATCTGCTTTAGAAACAGCATATTTCCTTTTTAAGCGCTCAATAGCTTTACAAATATGTTTCCACCATTCCTCAGGGTTTTGCTCTGCCCAACCATTTTTCAAGGCAAGCATGCTCATTTCTGTCTCTGGCTCTTGAACAACCCCAAGACTTCTTCCTGTTTTAATCTCTACTAAAGCCGCTTTTATAGACGAACTTCCTAAATCGAATCCTATGTAATACATATTGTTATAATGAATCTCTTACAATAATTTTTGTGGGTACATACACTTGAAGTGGTTTATCTGAATTGATAAACTTTGCGGCATTAACGCCCAGCTCCTCAAAATCTGTAGTTACTACCGTTATCCCTTTATATATAAACTTTTTCATAGGCGTATCGTTATAGGATAAAAAGCCTACATCTACACCTGGTTCCAAATTTTGTGAACGACACTGTTCTAAAAAAACACCTAATACGCGGTCGCTTACACTAAGATAAGCGACCCCTTTTTCTATGTTATATTCCTGTGGATTTGTTTTAACCTGATAATCGAAATTGTTATCCTGGCAATATTTTTCAAAATAATCTACCGTCTCTTTGGCATGATTGGTATACGTAGGATATAAAAAATGAAGCGCCTTATATTTCTTAAAGTTTTCCGTAATAGACTCCAATCCTTTATAAAAAGAGCGTCCAAAATCTTGAAAAACATAATTATTTTCTGGATTAGAATTAATATTCCAATCTATTAATAGCAAATCATTATTCGGGATTTTTGCTAAGGTTTTTGAAACTTGCTTATGGTCAAAACCCATTACTACATATTTGTAATATTTCCCTAAACTATTATTGAGTATTGTTTTAAAATTTTCAATATTATAATGGTGAAATTGAACATCGGTAATAATATCATCTTCCATTTTATTAATGAAAGAATGATACAACACTTCTTTATACGCCTTAAAAGTATCCAAGACCAATAAAACTTTTCTGTTTTTACTAGCGATATAATAGCCTTTATTGGGAACAGATTTAATAACCCCATTCTCCTTTAATATAGTATATGCCTTAAAAACGGTATCTCGTGATAGATGATGTTCTTGACAAAAAGCATTCACGGAAGGCAATGAATCACCAATAGCCAAAACATCCTTTGCGATAGATTGGTTAATTACATCAACAATTTGCTGATATTTTGGCACATCACTCTCGTGATCAATAATAAAACTAAAGCTATTTTGCATAATCATCAACTGTACTGGTCTGTTCTGGTATGTGTCAAATATATAGCATTAATTTGAATTTGCAAAAAAATACTTTTTGCAACCGTTGAGTTTTACTTCATAAATAAAATATGGTTAAAAAAAGTTTAGTAAATTTGCAGACTCAAAATGCCCACGTGGTGAAATTGGTAGACATGCCACCTTGAGGGGGTGGTGTTCGCAAGGACGTGCTAGTTCGAATCTAGTCGTGGGCACATAAGTCATTTAAGAAATTATTTCTTAAATGACTTTTTTATTTTACAAAACTATTCTACCGCTCATTCTCTAACCGAACATTTATTTCCGTAAAAAAATCACAGAAATAATCCATACAATCATTAAAAAGATTAAATTTGTTTAATCTTTTTTCAAAATAAATGAACAACGTAAAAAAATACTTCAGTATTAGAGATTTGGAAAATTTATCTGGAATAAAAGCCCATACCATTCGTATTTGGGAAAAGAGATATAATTTACTAGAACCAGAACGCACCACAACCAACATCAGAAACTATAGTTTAAAAAGCCTGCAAAAGCTTTTAAACATTACGCTGCTTTATAACAATGGGCATAAGATTTCTAAAATTGCACAAATACCTGAAACTGACATTCCTAATTTCGTGCAAGAAGTTATTGAGAAAAAAACAGTAAAAAACCATGCTATAAATTCTTTCAAAATAGCGATGGTAAATTTTGACTCTAATTTATTTTACAATACTTACAATAGCTTACTAAAGGAACATAGCTTTAAAGAGGTCTTCTATGATGCTTTTATTCCGCTTTTAAATGAACTAGGACTGCTATGGCAGAATAATGCTGTGAGTCCGTCTCATGAGCATTTTATCACCAACTTAATTAAGCAAAAAATTATATTAAACACAGAAAAGCTTCTGGTTGATAAGCCCACGAGAACAGATAAAACTTTTGTGCTTTTTCTTCCGGACAATGAAATACATGATATTGGCCTACTCTATTTAAACTATGAAATAACATTGAGAGGTTATAAAACTATCTACCTAGGACAAACAGTGCCTATTGAATGTTTAAAAGATTTATTGAGCTATTGTGACAATATTTACTTCCTATCTTATTTTACTGTTGAACCTAATAAAGGAAAACTCCGTAAGTATTTAGAAAATTTTAACCAAGAGTTAGGTATAGAGAATAATTACAAGTTTTGGATTTTAGGACATCAAGTACAACACATACAAGCTGATATACTTCCTGAAAATATGAACAAATTTAAATCGATTGAAAAACTAGTTAGCGCGTTGTAATACTTTAAAAACTGCATGAAAAAAAAAGTAATAATTATTGGTTCCGGGTTTTCTTCTCTATCTGCTGCTGCCTATTTAGCAAAAGACGGTTTTGACGTAACTATTTATGAAAAAAATAATACCGTTGGAGGACGCGCACGTCAACTAAAGAAAGAAGGTTTCACGTTTGATATGGGACCTAGCTGGTACTGGATGCCAGACATTTTCGATAAATTCTTTAACGATTTTGGTAAAAAAACTTCTGACTATTACCAAATAGATAAATTGAGCCCTGCCTATAAAATATTTTTCTCCGATGATGTGATTACCATTGGAGACTGCATGGATAAAATATGTGAAGAGTTTGAGCGTATTGAATCTGGTAGCGCTATTCACTTGAGAAAATTTATAAAGGTTGCGCAAGAAAATTATGATATTGCTATAAACAAAGTAGTCTTACGACCAGGGCTTTCACCTTTAGAGTTGGTAACTCCTGAAACCATAACTAGAGTAGATCAATTTTTTAAAACGATTAGTTCCGAGGTCCGTAAAAGATTTAAGAACAAGAAACTAATCTCTACTTTAGAATTTCCTGTATTGTTCTTAGGAGCAAAACCTAGCAAAACCCCATCATTCTATAGCTTTATGAATTTTGCTGATTTTGGTTTAGGAACATGGCATCCAAAAGGGGGCATGTATGAAATTATCTTGGCCATGGAAAGCTTGATCAAAGAACTAGGTGTCAAGATAGAAACCAATAGCCCTGCTACCAAAATCCTCGTAGAAAATAAAAAAACTACGGGTATCATTGTAAATGGAGAAACACATTCCGCAGATTTTATATTAAGTGGTGCAGATTATCATCATTCTGAAACTTTATTAGCAGAAGAACACAGGCAGTTTACAGAAGCTTATTGGAATAAAAAAACATTTGCTCCGTCATCATTATTATTTTATGTTGGCTTTGATAAACGCCTTAAAAATATAGAGCACCATAATTTATTTTTTGATACTGATTTTGAATTGCATGCTGAAGAAATTTATGATGAACCTAAATGGCCTAAAAACCCCTTATTCTATGCGAATTTCCCTTCCGTTACAGATAAAAGCATGGCGCCAGAAGGGAATGAAACTGGTTTTTTCTTGGTCCCTATTGCTCCAAATTTAAAAGATACTGAAGAAATTAGAGAAGAGTATTTTAATCTAATTCTTAACAGATTTGAGGAAAAAACAAATCAAAAGATAAAAAACAATATTATATTTAAAGAGTCCTTTTGTGTAAATGATTTTATTGAAGAATACAACTCTTACAAAGGGAATGCTTACGGTTTAGCAAATACATTAACTCAAACCGCATTTTTAAGACCCAATCTTAAAAGCAAAAAAGTGAAAAATTTATTTTTTACTGGACAGCTTACGGTTCCAGGACCTGGAGTTCCACCAGCATTAATCTCGGGGAAATTAGTGTCTGAATTGATTACCAAATCAAATAACTAAAACTATGAAAAGTATTTTCGACCAAGTTTCTTATAGCTGCAGCAAGACGGTTACAGAATCATACAGCACATCATTCTCTTTAGCAACAAAAATGCTCCACACTACTATTCGTGGAGATATCTATAACATCTATGGTTTTGTTCGTTTTGCAGATGAAATCGTAGATACTTTTCACGACTATAATAAAGAGCTACTTTTTGATAAGTTTGAAAATGATTTAAAAGACGCTCTAGAACATAAGATAAGCCTTAACCCTATTTTAAATTCTTTTCAACATACCTACCATGCGTATAACATTCCCTACCACTTGATAGACTCCTTCATGAAAAGCATGCGTATGGATCTTTATAAAACGGTTTATAAAACAGATGCGGAATACAAGGAATATATCTATGGCTCTGCAGATGTAGTAGGCCTAATGTGTTTAAAGGTTTTTGTTCAAGGAAATCAAGAAAGTTATGATTCTTTAAAAACGTCTGCAATGGCATTGGGTTCTGCGTTTCAAAAAGTAAACTTTTTGCGTGATTTAAAAGATGACTTTGAAGATTTAAACAGAACGTATTTCCCTAATACAAATTTAAAACAACTAGATGAAGCTTCTAAAAAAAGAATCGTAGATGAAATAAAGGCCGATTTTCAATTAGGATATGAAGGAATTGAACGATTACCACATACGGCTAAATTTGGAGTGTACACTGCTTATAAATATTACTCTAGACTACTTAGTAAACTGCAAAAAACGCCACCATTAGAAATACAAAATGCAAGAATTAGGGTTCCTAATTATGAAAAATTTGGACTTCTTGCAAAATCATATGTAAATTACAAACTTAATTTAGTTTAATAATGAATACGCTTATCTGGACACTTCTATTTATCAGCACATTTGCCTTTATGGAATTCATGGCTTGGTTTAGCCATAAATACATCATGCATGGTTTCTTATGGGTGTTGCATAGTGACCATCACCACAAAGACCACGATTCTTGGTTTGAACGTAATGATGCATTTTTCATAATTTATGCGGTTGTAAGCATGTCTTTTATTTTAGCAGGAGTCAAAACTTGGTTCTGGTATGGCCTGCCTATTGGCTTTGGAATTATGGCTTATGGAGCAGCATATTTCTTAGTTCATGACATCTTCATCCACCAACGCTTTAAGTTGTTTAGAAACGCTAACAATAGGTATGCAAAAGGTGTACGTAGAGCGCATAAAATGCACCACAAACATACAGGAAAAGAAGATGGTGAATGTTTCGGAATGCTATTTGTTCCGTTCAAATATTTTAAAAAGTAAGTTTTATACTTAGTTTAATAACAGGCGGTCTAGTAGTGCTCTTGTGCTTTCACTATTCCAATCTGCAGCACCCGTTTTATCGATAACAATCTCTCCTGATTTACCGATTACAAATGTTGCAGGTATGGCCGAAGATTTCAATACGGCCGGAGTCGCATTTTGAGGATAATAAACAGGTAAAGTAAAACTTTTCTTTTTCATAAAGGTATCTACTACAGCCTTATCTTCATTGGTAACGAAGAGAAATACTACCTTAGTCCCATACTCATCATACAAAGCTTGAAAATCAGGCATTTCAGCAACACAAGGCGGACACCAAGTGGCCCAGAAGTTCACCACCACAACTTGATTCTGAAACTCTTTGAAATTTATAGATTTATTTTCCGGAGCAACTAAGCTCCATTGGTAATCTTTCAAGATTGACCTTTCTTCCTCAGCTACCTCAGAAGGAGCAAAGGAAATAAGTTTGTTCACAAAAACTTTCACAGGAAAACCCAAAGGAGTAAACAAAACGATACCTGCCGCCAGAAGCAATACAAGGTTGACAATTTTATCCTTACTAAATTTCATTATTTCGCTAGAAGGCGATCTATTAAGTCATAAATCTTAGAATTATCCCAATCGGCTATTCCTTCTTTATGAATTACAATATTACCTTCTTTGTCTATTAAATAAGATGTTGGAGCTTTAATATCTTTTAATGGCATTTTCTCCCCAATAAAAAGATAAGTTACAGGGAAATTGAGATTATGTTCTGCCATAAAAGTTTCTACAGGAACTCTTTCTTCATCAGAAATAATATAGAAATCTACTTTGCCCTCGTATTTATCGTACAGATCTTGTATACTTTGTAGTTCTGCTTCACAAGGAAGTACCCATGATGCAAAGAAATTTACAAATATGACTTTACCCTTTGATCGCTTAAAATTGAAAAAATTCCAGTTTTCATCCTTAAGTTTCCAATCGTAATCTGTAATTTTATTTCTATCGGATTCCTCGGTAACAGAAGGGCTAAACGAGAAAACTTTATTTAATAATACTTTACTATAATCCCCTAGTGGAGTCACAAAAAATGAAAGAATAAAAGCAAATAATAAAATATTTAATACAGTTTTCTTAGTAATTTTCATTCGAATTTACGTTTCCTCAAAACTAAAAAACTCCTGATAAATATCAGGAGTTTTGTTCAATTAATATTAATTAATTTTTAACTTAAATTTAATACTCTGTTTTCACTAAGCAGCGTTCTCTTTTTTGATCACATTTAAAGCAGAACCTTCTCTGTACCAGTCTATTTGAGGCTGATTATAGGTGTGATTTACTTTAATGACATCCTTGCTTCCGTCCGCATGAACTACCTCAATTGTTAATTGTTTGTCTGGAGCGAACTCTGCAATATCAATAAAATTGAACGTATCATCCTCTTGAATCAAGTCATAATCACTTTCATTATCAAAAGTTAAGCCTAACATCCCTTGTTTTTTAAGGTTTGTTTCATGGATACGCGCAAAAGATTTTACTAGGACAGCGGCAACACCTAAATGTCTAGGCTCCATGGCAGCATGCTCACGAGAAGAACCCTCTCCATAGTTATGATCTCCTACCACAATACTTCTAACACCTGCAGCTTTATAAGCGCGTGCCGTATCTGGAACACCACCAAACTCACCTGTCAATTGGTTCTTAACAAAATTGGTCTTTTGACCAAAAGCATTAACCGCACCGATTAAACAGTTGTTTGAAATATTATCTAAATGCCCACGGAAACGTAACCAAGGACCAGCCATAGAAATATGATCGGTTGTACATTTACCAAATGCTTTGATTAATAATTTAACACCCATTAGACTTTCATCCTTGATAGGAGTAAAAGGCTCTAATAATTGCAGTCTTTCAGAATCTGTTGCTACTTTTACAACAACACCAGAACCGTCTTCATCTGGGGCTAAATACCCAGCATCTTCTACTTCAAAGCCTTTAGGAGGTAGTTCCCATCCTGTTGGCTCATCAAACATTACTTCTTCACCATTCTCGTTGATCAATTTATCCGTCATTGGATTAAAATCTAATCTACCTGCAATAGCAATTGCAGCTGTTATTTCTGGAGAAGCTACAAAAGCGTGCGTATTGGGGTTTCCATCTGCACGTTTTGCAAAGTTTCTATTGAAAGAGTGTACAATACTATTCTTTGGAGCGTTTTTAGGATCACTATACCTTGCCCATTGCCCAATACAAGGACCACAAGCGTTCGTAAATATTTTAGCGTTTAAGTTTTCAAATACTTGTAAAATTCCATCTCTTGCTGCCGTAAAACGAACTTGCTCAGAACCTGGGTTAATCCCTAACTCTGATTTCATTTTTAATCCTTTATCGATAGCTTGTTGCGCGATAGAAGAAGCTCTAGATAAATCTTCATAAGAAGAGTTGGTACAAGAACCAATTAATCCCCACTCTACAGCTAAAGGCCATTCATTTTCTGTAGCTTTCTCCGTCATGTCACTACCTACTTTAGTAGATAAATCTGGCGTAAAAGGTCCGTTTAACAATGGTGTTAATTCTGATAAGTTTATTTCAATAACCTCATCAAAATATTGTTCTGGGTTTGCATAAACCTCAGCATCTGCTGTTAAGTGTTCTCTAACTTCATTTGCAGCATCTGCAATATCTGATCTATCGGTAGCTCTTAAATAGCGCTCCATAGAATCATCATATCCAAATGTAGAGGTAGTTGCTCCTATCTCTGCACCCATGTTGCAAATTGTTCCTTTACCTGTACATGATAAAGAAGTCGCACCAGAACCAAAATATTCTACAATTGCTCCTGTTCCTCCTTTTACGGTAAGAATTTCAGCAACCTTAAGGATTACATCTTTAGGTGCTGTCCATCCTGAAATTGTTCCGGTTAACTTAACTCCTATTAATTTTGGGAATTTAAGCTCCCATGCCATTCCTGCCATAACATCTACAGCATCAGCGCCACCTACACCAATAGCCACCATACCCAAACCACCAGCATTTACGGTGTGAGAATCGGTACCAATCATCATACCTCCTGGAAAAGCATAATTTTCTAAAACTACTTGGTGAATAATACCAGCTCCCGGTTTCCAGAAACCAATACCATATTTATTAGAAACAGATTCTAAGAAATTAAAAACTTCAGCACTTGTATTATTAGCCGACTTTAGATCTGCCGCTGCTCCAGTTTTTGCCTGAATTAAGTGATCACAATGTACCGTAGTAGGCACTGCCACTTTAGGCTTACCTGCTTGCATGAACTGCAAAAGCGCCATTTGTGCTGTTGCATCTTGACAAGCAATACGATCCGGTGCAAAATCAACATAATCTTTTCCTCTAACAAAAGCCTTAGAAGGAGTACCATCCCAAAGGTGGGAGTATAAAATTTTCTCAGAAAGTGTCAATGGTTTTCCAACAACTTCACGTGCTTTATTCACACGATCAGACATATTAGAATACACATCTTTTATCATATCTATATCAAATGCCATAAGATTTATATATATTTTTTTTAGTACTAATTTTAGTCTTACTAAGATACAAAATATAGAAAGACTACAGAAAAGTAATTTAAATATAGAATGATTATAAAAAAGGATTCACTTCATTATAAAACAAGTCCAATACTAAAGAAACAATACTTTTTAAAAGGACTCAATAGCATAAATGAATGACACACAAAAAAGCCTGAGTCTACGACTCAGGCTTTTCTATAATTTATAGTTATCTAACTACTATTTAACCAATTGTTTTGTTGAAGGTTTAAACTTCGTCAATACAATACCATCTACAGCTGCTTCATATTCTGCCATAGTTGGCGTTCTACCTAAAATTGTAGATAAAACAACTACTGGTGTAGAAGACAATAAAGACTCCCCTTTCTTCTCGCCAGTATCTTTTACAACTCTACCTTGGAATAAACGTGTTGATGTTGCCATAACCGTATCTCCGGGCTCTGCCTTCTCCTGATTCCCCATACATAGGTTACATCCAGGACGCTCTAAATACAACATGTTTTCATATTTAGTACGTGCCAATCCTTTTGGTGCGTTATCGTCAAACTCGAAACCTGAATATTTTACTAGAACATCCCAATCTCCTTCTGCTTTTAACTCATCAACAATATTATAAGTTGGTGGAGCTACTACTAACGGAGCTTTAAATTCAACCTTACCTTTTTGAGCTTCAACATTTTTCAACATTTGAGCTAATATTTTCATATCACCTTTGTGAACCATACAAGAACCTACGAAACCTAAATCAACTTTCTTAACACCTCCATAGTAAGATAATGGTCTAATGTTATCATGTGTATAACGTTTAGAAACATCATCGTTATTTACGTCTGGATCTGCAATCATTGGTTCTGCTACCTCATCTAAATCAATAACAACTTCTGCATGATATTTAGCATTTGCATCTGGTCTTAAAGAGGGCTTTATACCAGTTTTAAGTTCTGTAATTCTAGTTTCTGCCTTATCAACTAAACCTTTAAGTACTCCCTTAGCATTGTCCATTCCTTTATCAATCATGATTTGGATACGACCTTTTGCAATCTCTAAAGACTCAATTAATGTTTCGTCTTCTGAAATACAGATAGAAGCTTTTGCTTTCATCTCTGCGGTCCAATCTGTAAATGTAAAAGCTTCATCTGCAGTAAGTGTTCCAATATGTACTTCGATAACACGACCTTGGAATACATTTTCACCACCAAATTGCTTTAACATTTGAGACTGTGTTGCGTGTACCACATCACGAAAATCCATATAAGATTTCATTTGCCCTTTAAAAGTTACTTTTACTGACTCAGGTATTGGCATTGAAGCCTCACCTGTAGCAAGTGCTAATGCAACAGTTCCTGAATCTGCTCCAAAAGCAACACCTTTAGACATACGTGTATGCGAATCTCCACCAATAATGATGTCCCAGTCTCCAACAGTAATATCGTTTAATACTTTATGAATAACATCCGTCATAGGAAAGTACTTTCCTTTCGGATCACGACCAGTAATTAAACCAAAGTCATTCATAAAGCTCATTAATCTTGGAATGTTAGCCTTAGACTTATCATCCCAAACCGATGCTGTATGACAGCCAGATTGATACGCTCCATCAACAATTGGAGAAATAACCGTTGCGGCCATCATCTCTAATTCTTGAGAAGTCATTAAACCTGTAGTATCTTGAGAACCTACTATATTTACTTCTGCACGTACATAAGAACCAGCGTGCAACGTTGCACCTGATGTACCTACCGCATTTCTATTAAATATTTTTTCTACAGCTGTTAATCCCTGACCTTCAATAGTGATTTCTTTTGATGGTGCATATACAGGCTCAACATCTACACCTAGTACTTTAGAAGCAAAAGTTTGTAATTTTTTACCGAAAACAACTGCGTAAGACCCACCTGCCTTCATGAACTCCATTTTTTGTGGAGTAAATGCTGCTGAGACATCTTTCAATTCTACTTTATCGTGGTATAATTTTTTCTCTTTAGTATTAATCGTAAGCACCGTACCAGTTGCAACAGAATACATTTGCTTTAAAATTGGTTCACCATCTGCATCAACAATTGTATTGCCATCAGCATCTTTTTGCTTTACCCAGTTTTTAAGATCTAAACCAATACCGCCAGTTACACCAACTGTCGTCAAGAAAATTGGAGCAATACCATTGGTACCTGCAATTACTGGCGCGAAATTGATAAATGGCACATATTTACTAAAAGGGACACCTGTCCATAGCGCTACGTTATTCACACCAGACATTCTAGAAGAACCAACTCCCATTGTTCCTTTTTCTGCAATTAGCATTACACGCTTATCTGGATGTTGTTCCTTCAAAGCCAATAATTCATTTTGCATGTCTTTGTTATGCTCAAACATACATTGACCATGCAACTCACGATCTGATCTTGAGTGTGCATCACCCCCTGGAGATAATAAATCTGTTGAAATATCACCAACACCAGCTATATAAGTAACTACTTGTATTTCTTCTTCAATTTCAGGAAGCTTTGTAAAAAACTCTGCTTTGGCATAGCTTTCTATAATATCTTTCGCAATTGCACTACCGTTATTTAAAGCTTCTTCTAAGCGAGTAGTATCAGCCTCATAAAGAAAAACCTGTGTTTTTAACACCTCAGCGGCTTGTTTTGCCAATGCCACATCAGAACCTAAAGCTACATCTAATAAAGCGGCTACCGAAGGCCCACCCTTCATGTGAGATAATTGTTCAAAAGCAAAAGCAGGTGTGATTTCTTTCACTACTGATTCACCTAGAATAATTTCCTTTAAAAATTTTGCTTTAACACCAGCAGCACTTGTAGTACCAGGTAAAACGTTATAGATAAAAAAGTTAAGAGAATCTTCTCTGTACTCATGATCTAAGTCTTTAATTTGCTCAATGATTTTACTTAGCAATTCAGCACCATCAATTGGCTGCGGATGAAGTCCATTTTCCTTTCGTTCTTCTATCTGCTTCAGGTAATCTTTATAAATGCTCATATATTTAGAAAATCTACTTTTAGGTTATTGCAATCTTGCAAAATTACTAAAATCTTGAGCCTAAATAAAAGATTTGCGAATTGATTGAATGTAATTTGAGAAAAATTTTAAAAAGTGTATTCAAAAAAACGAATACCACATTTAATTGTACTTTTTTATAAAATATCTCTTACGAAAACGTTTGATACAGATGAGATTTCTACAATAATTGGCGAATTATATCATCCTCTGATATGCCTTCTGCTTCCGCTTTGTAATTTTTTATTATTCGATGTCTCAAGATCCCTAAAGCAACGGCTTTTACATCTTCAATATCTGGAGAGAATTTACCTTTAATAGCTGCATGTGCTTTTGCACCTAAAATTAGATTTTGTGAAGCTCTAGGACCTGCACCCCAATCAATATATTGTTTTACATATTCTGAAGCCGTATCCAAATTAGCGCGTGTACTATTTACCAATCTCACCGCGTAATCTACCACATTATCGGGAACAGGAATTCTTCTAACCAACTGCTGTACCGCTATAATTTCATCTGCATTAAAAAGCGCATTTATCTGGTTTTTAACATCTGAAGTAGTTGCCTTAACGATAGCTACTTCCTCACTTATAGAAGGATATTTTAGTTCAATAGCAAACATAAAACGGTCTAATTGCGCTTCTGGCAAAGGGTAAGTACCTTCTTGCTCAATAGGGTTTTGAGTTGCCAATACAAAATACGGCGCAGGTAACTTATAATTTTCACCGGCTATAGTTACAGAGCGCTCTTGCATTGCTTCTAATAAAGCTGCTTGCGTTTTAGGTGGTGTTCTATTAATCTCATCAGCCAAAATAATATTAGAAAATATTGGGCCTTTGATAAATTTAAATGTTCTGTTTTGGTCTAGAATTTCACTCCCTAGAATATCACTAGGCATTAAATCTGGTGTGAACTGGATTCTTTTAAAATCTAACCCTAATGTTTGTGCAATCGTATTTACCATTAATGTTTTTGCCAAACCAGGCACCCCTATTAACAAAGAGTGTCCACCGGTGTATACAGATAATAAAATCTGTTCTACCACTTCCGTTTGCCCAACAATAATTTTGGCAATTTCTTTCTTTAAAGCAAGGTGTTTTTCAACAAGGTTATGTATGGCAGAAACATCAGACATGGGATTACTCTTTTATCCAGTTATTTGCAAACTCACAACCTTTATTGGTTTCATTTACACTTATATAGGTTTCTTCAATATGTGCAGCCATCCATTTTGCAATAGCATCAGCTTGTTTCTGCGTTTTTGCTAATTCTTGAATTTTTATATAATCCTTAGAAAAATCTGCTACATGCTCATCATGACGATTGGTAATCTTCATAATTTTAAAGCTTGAACCTTCACGAGGGTCTTCTTCTAAAATAGGCTGAGAAATCTCATTATCCTTTAAGTTACGAATCTGGTTGTAAAAAGTAGGATCCATATTGGTAAGCTCAAATCGTGCACTATAATCTGCAGGGTTACGCAGTTGGCCTCCATCAAATTTTGTCTCTTTCTGATCTGAGAAATTTAATGCTGCTTGTGCAAACGTATATTTCCCCGATATAATCTGATTACGGATGGTGTCTAATTCCTGTTTTGCTGCATCTAAAGCACTCTGCGGTACCTTAGGAATCATAAGAATATGACGAATTTCTCGCTCTTGTCCTAAGATTTTTTCTACCGTAATTATATGATATCCGAAAGTTGTTTCAAAAGGCTCAGAGACTTCACCTACGTTTAAGCTAAAAGCAACATCTTTGAATTCTTTTACAAATCCTGTTTGTTTATCAATCTTATAAAAACCACCGTTCTGCTTAGAACCAGGATCCTCACTATTCAATATCGCTTTAATAGAAAAACTAGATCCTTTCTCTAAAATATCTTCACGAATTCTATTTAAACGATCTACTACTTTTTGCTTTTCTTCTTCTGGCGCAACTGGCTTTTTTACAATCTGAGCTATTTCTAATTCTGATCCAAAAACCGGGCGTTGATCTTCTGGTATTTTGTTATAGAACTGACGTACTTCTTCTGGTGTAATTTCTATCTCTTCAACAATGCTACGTTGCATACGCTCAGAAAGCATACGGAGCTTATTAATCTTATATAATTCTTCTCTAAAGCTTTCTTCGTCTGTTTTTTTGTAAAAAGACAATACTTTTTCCATAGAACCCACTCTAGATACCAATTGTTGTATTTGAGCATCACTCGTAGCATTCACCTCATCATCTGCCACCAAGATACTATCCTGAACTGCTTGGTGCGCATACAATCTATCTTCCATTAACTTCCCTAACAATCCGCAACGAGAAACATCATCTGCGGAAACACCTTGGTTTCGCAAATCAATTAATGTTTTATCAATATCAGATTCTAAAATTAAATAATCACCCACTACCGCAGCAACACCATCTAATTTTATTTTTTTAAAAGGTTTTACAGAATCTGCCGCCATTGCCACAACAGCAACATCACTCACTTCTTCTACAGGAGTCTCAATAACTTCTTCTTGGGCATTTAGTATTCCAACAAAAAGTACTACTAAAAGGGTAATCGTGTTTTTAATCTTTAACATAAACTTCAAATTCTTTATCCTTAATTGCATCATCGATAATTTCGGTTTCCAATTTTCTAATTAATTCCAACCGTCTCCTATTTAATAAAATTTGTTTTATTGAGGGTTTAACAAACGATAATGGAGCCGTATCATTCGTATTCAACACATCAGTAACCTTCGCCAAATATACCCCTATTGAATCCTGTAATTCAAAAAATTGTGATTTTTTTAAGTATCTATCCTCATTTTCAAAGGTTAAGGGCGGAATTTCATTCACAATTCTAGACGCTTTTACCCAAATAGAATCATTGAAATTTAGATTTTTAAATTGTATTCCGATAGAATCTAAGAACTTCTCATCTTTAGCATTAAAACGATCTAATCGCGAAGCCACTTGATCTTTATCTAAAAACTGTGTAGAGAGCTCAATAAACCTGAGTTTTACCAATTTTTCTTTTAGCATGAAGTTTTCTTTTTCTCTCTCGTAAAAACTACTAAGCTGCGCATCGGTAACAATAGTATCCTCGGTCTGACTAACCAATGCTTCTTTATAAGCACGAGTATACAGATCTGTCTTATAATTTTCTATAAGTTGATTGAATTCTTTTAACTGCTCTTCAGGTAAATTGATTTTAGATTTTGAAAGTAGTAATTGTTTGGTTGCCCAATTATTGATATAATTGGTTACAAAAGAGGCACTGTCCTCCTTTGGCACATTATCTTTTAACAAGGCTTCAATATCATCCTTATACAAATAAGATTTCCCAACACGCGCTAGCGGCTCTCTATCTTCTTCTTTCTTAAAAATTGAACCACATGAAATACCTGTAGCCAAAAGCACAAACACAGATACAACGCGTACCTTTTTAAATAAAATAATGTTTTGTAACTGCATCTTGCAAAAATAACAAATAACGGATGTTGTGCAAGTTCCTAATTTCTAACAAATTTCAAGTACTTTTAACTTTCCCTTTAGAATTATCCCTGTATTAAGGGGTAAAAAGAATACAATACTTGATTAATTTTACACTATGAGTACTAAACAAATTAAACTGATATGGGATTTTCGAGGTCCTGCAGCTGCTAAGACCGCAGAACACCACGTCATTCATTTAAAAGAATTTATTGTTGCAGAAAAATTACAACTAACTATTACGGAGGCACTACATCTTAATGACATGTATAGCTTAGCGTTTTTAGTCGTAGAAGAATCTGAAATGCTTAAGGTAAGAGATGCTTTAAAACCACACCGAGGAGAAATTTACAATCCATAAAACCAGCACCAATGCTTTCTAAACCAATTAGCATTATCTTTTTCCTATTGCTTATCACTAGCTGTAAAGAGAAATCTAAAGTAGAATTCCCACACCCAATTGAAACCGCTCTAAAAGCCACATCCCCAGAAATTAAAAATGTTGTAGACAGCATCAACAAATATGAAGTACAAATAAAATTCACCCAGATACAACGAAAAAACGGGAAGGTTTTATTTACGGATCATGACTTTCAAACCGATGCTACTCATTATTTTTACCCTGCAAGCAGCGTAAAACTACCCATTGCTATTCTTGCTTTAGAAGCGATTAATAAAATTCCTGATGTACACCTAAATACTAAATTCTATATAGAGGGTGACACCATAGAAACCACTGTAGCAAAAGAAATAACTAAAATTTTTGCCATTAGTGATAACAACGCTTATAATAGACTATTTGAGTTTTTAGGGCAAGACACCATCAACCAGGCATTACACAATAAGGGAATAGAAGATGTTCGCATAGCCCACCGATTGGCAGTTGATAATGCAGACGATATTACGACAAAGCCAATTATCATTTATATGAATGATAGCACCACCAGAATAAGAGGCAAGCATATAAATAGCGTCATTAAGCCCCTTCAATTATCAAGCATTAAAAAAGGAATAGCTTACCTTGATGAGGATGATTTACTAGTTAAAGAGCCTTTTAATTTTGACCAAAAAAACTATTATCCCATTGAAGCACAGCACCAAGTATTAGAGCGAATAATTTTTCCTGAAAAATTTAAACAGGATGAACAATTTAAGATCAGTGCAGCAGAAAGAGATTTTCTACTTCAAGCAATGCGCTCCCTGCCACGAGAGAATGGATACGACGCTACCACGTATTATGATAGTTATGTGAAGTTCTTTATGTTTGGCGACAACCAAGACCCTATACCAAATACTATTGATATATATAATAAGGTAGGCTATGCTTATGGCACACTTACAGACTGCGCTTATATTAAAGACAGCATCAATAAAATTGAATTTTTATTAACCGCTACTATTTTAGTAAACGATAATAAGATATATAATGATGATACTTATGAGTATGACACCATCGGCATTCCTTTTTTAGCAGAGTTGGGCAGACAACTCTATCAGCAAGAACTACAACTAAAAAAGCAATAATTACTAGCAAAGGTGAGTTATCCTAAAGATATACTCTCGCTTTACATACAACCATATGAACAACCAACAAGACCAAATAAAGTTACTTGAACAAAAGCTTGAAGAACTTTTAAGCAAACAAGAGGGTTTCGCCAAGAACTTAATGGCTGCTTATAAGGAGATTGAAGAACTTAAAAAAGGGCAACTTATAACAGTTACTCCTTTAAAAACTTCTGAAACTCCTGTGGTTGACAAGGTAGTTAAAGCTCCAAAAATTGACGAAAGGGAATTTACAGCAGAAAAAGTAACGCCAGAAATAAAAACAAAAGCTAACGAAAAGGAAAAAAGTCTGGAACCTATTTTAGAAGCAAGTGCTCCAGTAGTAACGGAGTCCTATGTAAAAACAGAAGCTGCAGTACAGACTTCAAGCACTAAAAACTCCAGCCAACTCCCTCCAAAAAAATCGAGCTTAGAAAAATTTATTGGAGAGAACTTAATAAACAAGGTTGGTATTCTTATCACTATCATTGGCGTTATCATTGGCGTAAAATATAGTATTGAAAATAACCTTATCAGCCCATTAACTCGTATCATTTTAGGCTATTTATTTTCATTTGGATTACTGGCTGCTGGACTGCAACTAAAAGCTAAATACTTAAATTTTAGTGCCGTGTTGGTTAGTGGAGCCATCAGCATGATGTATTTCATCACCTTCATGGGATATGATTTTTACGGACTATTCCCGCAGCTAGTTGCTTTTGGAGTAATGACACTCCTCACTGTTTTTACAGTCGTCGCTGCCATAAATTATGACAAGCAAATTATTGCCCATTTGGGGCTAGTCGGCGCCTATTCTATTCCATTTTTACTAAGTAATAATTCTGGTAATGTAACTGCACTTTTTAGCTACATGACTATTATCAATATTGGCATTCTAATCATTTCATTTAAAAAATACTGGAAATCACTGTACTATGTTTCTTTTGGATTTACCTGGTTAATTTACTTAGGATGGATTGTAAAAGACTATTATTACGTAGAAGATTTCAGATTTGCATTTACGTTCTTGGGCACCTTTTTTATCCTTTTCTATTGCATGTTTATAGCCTATAAGACCTTAAGAAATGAAAAGTTTCAAGCTACAGATGTCATTTTACTTTTCCTTAATTCATTTTTCTTTTACGGTATTGGTTACTACCTACTAGACTCGCATGCAACGTTTGGAAAAGAATTATTAGGACTATTTACCCTAGGCAATGCCATTATACATTTTATACCAACGGTGATTGTTTACAAAAAGAAATTGGTAGACAAAAAACTATTCTATTTAATAGCTGCCTTAGTGTTAACTTTTATCACTATAACCATTCCAGTGCAACTAGACGGAAGTTGGGTTACCATTTTATGGGCTATTGAAGCTGCCACCCTGTATTGGTTTGCTACCACCAAAAAAATTACGGTATACAAAAATCTTTCTTACATCTTAATTGTCATAGCTTTTATAAGCCTTCTAGAAGATTGGTCTCACCTATATGATTTAAATCCTTCCAAGGAAAGAATACCCCCTATTTTCAATAGCAATTTCTTAAGCTCACTACTGGTTATTATTGCGTTTGGATTTATTACTTGGCTGAATAAAGCTGAGAAATTCCAAGATTTAGCAGCGCCAAAAAAAGCAATGGATAAAATAATGGGATTCTTAATCCCTATAGGATTACTTATTATTTGCTACTTAGCCTTCTCGCTTGAAATAGATAATTACTGGGAGCAACAATTCCTAGATTCATTTATAAACTACACCAATGAAGATGATAATTTAGGCAGCACACGCAATTACAATTTAATAGATTTTAAAAGTATTTGGCTTATAAATTACTCCTTACTGTTCTTTTCTATTTTGGCCGTAGCCAACATCAAGCTTATAAAAAATAGCACATTAGCCATAGTAAACTTTGTCATCAATAACATCCTTACATTTACATTCTTAATTGGAGGATTATTAATTATTAGCACACTCAGAGAAAATTATATTGCGCAATATCTGGGCGAGCATTACACCATAGGTAGTTACTACCTCTATATAAGATATATTTCATTAGCCTTTTTAGCATTTCTAGTATACACGATATACTGGTACACCAAACAAGACTATTTGAATTTAAAAATTAAGAGCGCTTTTCAAATATTCTTACACCTCATTATCCTATGGATCCTAAGTAGTGAACTATTGCATTGGATGGATCTTGCTGGTTCTTCTGGATTATACAAAATGAATTTAAGCATCCTCTGGGGCGCCTATTCCTTATTCATGGTCGTGGTAGGTATTTGGAAAAGAAAAAAACATATACGTATTAGCGGAATTGCACTATTTGGCGCTACACTGGCAAAACTATTCTTTTATGATATTGCCGATTTAGATACCATCTCTAAAACTATTGTATTTGTATCCTTAGGATTACTTTTACTCCTTATTTCATTTTTATATAACAAGTACACCAAACAAATTGAGAATGACCCAAAAGACCTTTAAACTTTTAATTCTTTTATTTTTAGGGAGCACAGGTATGTTTGCTCAAATGAAAACCTATCAATACAAGCGAGAAATAAAAGATATTTCGGAGCAATGGCATAGCATAGAATTACCAGAATCGCTATACGAAAAGACCAAAATAAATCTCGCAGATATTCGCATATATGGCATTGTAAAAAACGATACGATAGAAGCGCCGTATGCTTTAAAAGCAAAGAAAAGTATTGAAAAAATTAACGACGTTACTTTTGAAGTTTTAAATGAAAGTCATACGAACGACAGTTATTTTTATACATTTAAAGTTGAAAATGCTTCGAAGATTAATGAAATCTATTTGAATTTTGATAAGCTAAATTTTGATTTTAACATAAAAATTGAAGGAGGCCATAATGAGAAGGAATGGTTCACCATTGCCGATGACTACCGAATACTGTCTATTGAAAATAGAGCAACTAGCTTTAAATTTACTACCGCTAAAATCCCCACTTCTACCTACAGCTATTATAGAATTACTGCTAAGACTTCTGAAGATCCCGAGTTTAAAAGCGCTATGATTTTTGAAAACAATACGATCCCAGCAACCTACAATACTTATTCCCCAATTAAAGAAGAAGTAACAAATAATCAAAAAACAAAAGAAACTATAATTGCACTAGAACTAAAGCACGCAGTGCCTTTAAGCCATATTAAAGTCGCTGTTCTAGACGGCCTTAATTATTTGAGACCTATTCAAATAAGCTATCTTACAGATAGCACCAAAACAAACACAGGATGGCATTATCAATATAGAAATTTATCTTCAAGCATTCTGAGCTCTATTAACAAAAACGAATTTGATTTTATAAGCACTAGAGTTAAAAAATTAAAAATCACTATTAGTAATCAAGACAACCAACCTTTAAAAATTGGCAACATCGAATTACAGGGGTACCAATATGAATTGATTGGACGCTTTACAGAACCTGGTCAATACTTTCTAAGTTACGGAAACCCAGAAGTATCAGAACCTATCTATGACATTAACCTAATGGATAATGTAGTCCCTGCTACCGCAAAAGCAGTAGCATTAGGTAAAGAATTAGGTAGCCAAATAATTGTAGCAGCGCCAGAAACACCTGCTTTATTTGAAAATAAAAAATGGCTTTGGGCAATTATGCTTTTAATAATTACTCTTATAGGGTACTACACTATTAAAATGATTAAAAAGTCTTAAACTGGCTCTCCGTACAAATCGAAATCGGCCGCTTCTGTTATTTTCAACATAACAAAATCGCCTACTTTCAAATAGTATTTTGAAGCATCAATAAGCACTTCATTATCTACATCTGGAGAATCAAACTCTGTCCGGCCAATAAAATGAGGACCCTCTTTTCTATCGATGATACAACGAAGAGATTGTCCTATTTTTTCTTGGTTTAACTCCCATGAAATTTGAGATTGTATTTCCATTATTTGAGAGGCACGCTCTTGCTTTACTTCTTCTGGAACATTATCTTCCAAAGTATACGCATGTGTATTTTCCTCATGACTATACGTAAAGCAACCTAAACGTTCAAAACGCATTTCTTCCACCCAACTTTTTAAGGTCTGGAAATCCTCTTCAGTTTCTCCAGGATACCCAACAATTAAAGTAGTTCTAATTGTCATTTCTGGCACCAAAGCTCTAAAGTCTTGTAATAACTTGGTTGTTTTTTCTTTTGTAGTACCTCTACGCATACTTTTCAGAATATTATCTGCTATATGCTGTAAAGGAATATCTAAATAATTACAAATTTTTGGCTCCTTCTTCATTAATTCCAACACATCCATTGGAAAACCTGTAGGGAACGCATAATGCAAACGAATCCACTCAATACCATCAACCTTTACCAAGGCTTCAAGAAGCTCTGCAAGGTTTCGTTTTTTATAAATATCTAAGCCGTAGTACGTTAAATCTTGGGCGATTAAAATTAATTCCTTTACTCCTTTTGCCGCCAATTTCTCTGCTTCAACTACTAAATTTTCTATTGGTGTACTTTTATGCTTACCACGCATAATAGGAATAGCACAGAAAGAACAAGGTCTATCGCAACCTTCTGCAATTTTCAAATAGGCATAATTTTTAGGAGTAGTCGTTAAACGCTCCCCTATTAGCTCGTGCTTATAATCTGCTCCTAATGCTTTTAATAAGCCTGGTAATTCTGTAGTACCAAAATACTCGTCTACATTCGGAATTTCCTTCTGTAAATCTGGCTTATAACGCTCACTTAAACACCCTGTAACAAATACCTTATCTACAACACCGGCTTCCTTCTTTTGCACAAATTCCAAGATTGTGTTTACACTTTCTTCTTTGGCATTATTTATAAATCCACAAGTATTAATAACTACAATATTTCCTTCTCCCTCATGTACAACTTCCTTTTTATTGGCTTTAAGTTGTCCCATTAAAATTTCAGAATCGTAAACATTTTTAGAGCAACCTAATGTTACGACATTAATTTTATTCTTCTTAAGTGTCTTTGTGCGCATAGCTTTAAATAAAGTGCAAAAATACAACAAGCAAAAAGATCAGACTTATTTATATTGATTTTTATTAATACTCCGTTATACTAAAGTTAAACCCTTTAACCTTTAAAGCGTCTTAGTTAAAAATTATATCATGAAACAGTTATCGATTTTTATTTTTACACTTCTGATTTTAGGTAATTTTTCCTGTTCTACAGATTCTATTTCTAAAGTAGAAGAAGAAGAAGAAGAAATAACAAATGAGGACGTATACTTTCCTCCTCTCCAAACTACGATTTGGGAAACAAAAAGTCCCGAAGAATTACAGTGGGATACTGACAAATTACCCCAGTTATTATCCTATCTTGAGGAAACAAACACTAAAGGATTTATCATTTTACATCAAGGAAAGATAGTTGTTGAACATTATATGAATGCACATGATTCATCGAAAGTGTGGTATTGGGCCAGTGCTGGAAAAACACTGACCGCCGCAACTATAGGTATTGCACAAGAAGAATGCTTACTTGCTATAAGCGATAAAGTTTCCGATTACCTAAGCACAGGCTGGACCAGCAGCCCCTTAGCTAAGGAAAATCTTATTACCATTGAAAATTTATTACAAATGGATTCTGGCTTAAGTGACACGAACGGCGATAACGTTAGCCCCGATAATTTAGAATATATGGCAGATGCAGGGACCCGATGGGCTTATCATAATGTATATCTAAAACTACAAGATGTGATAGCCACAACAAGCAGCATGACTTACAAAGAATATTTCAACACTAAATTGAGAGATAAAATTGGAATGAGCGGCACTTGGACTAATTTAAATGATCTTAGCGTATATTGGAGCGACACTAGAAGCATGGCACGCTTTGGCTTACTTATCTCTGAAAATGGGAAATGGGAAAACACACAAATTATTCCAAGTACCTATCTAAATATTGCCACGAGTACATCACAAAATATTAATGAAGCTTATGGTTACTTATGGTGGCTAAATGGTAAATCTAGCTATCATTTACCGCAATCTCAAAGCACCTTTGACGGTTCACTTATACCTAATGCACCAACAGACATGTATGCTGCCTTAGGCAAAAACGATCAAAAATTATATATCATTCCAAGCAAAGATCTTGTAATTATCAGAATGGGTGATTCTGCTGAAGAGGAAAACTTTGCGTTATCTTCTTATGACACCAACCTTTGGGATAAAATTAATGACTTACTACCTTAATTATACCCCTTAGGCATCTTTCTAATATTTGTTACCTTCTCAAATGCAGCCCCAAGTCGAAGTAATTTATCCTCCTCAAACTGTTTTGCTATAAAGGTCAAACTAATAGGTTCTCCTGTGGATTTATACCCCATAGGAACCGTTAGTGCTGGATATTTTGCAGCGGCGGCGTAGCCAGCATGGTAATTATTAATACTTAAAACAGCATCTAAATTATCTTGCTCCAAAATCTCATCAAAGTAAGCCCTACTTTTTTGCTCCAAATCTGCGATGATTAATTTGAGTTCTGCTGATGAAGTTGTATCTGCCACAATACCCTCAAACAAAGCTTGCCCATAAGGAATTCTAACTAAGGAATCTTGCTGATTAAAGCGAATAACATCTTCAATAGAAGTTACATTTACCTCATTTTTATTTTTGACATTCTGCTGAATGTAGCTCGGCAAATCGTTCTTCATATCAATATTCAAAATACTTAAAAAACCAGGCAACCCAAGTTCTTTGGGCGTAAAAACAACCACCGTAGCACCAGAAGCTTCCAACTGCTCAACGGTAGCCGCATAAATTGAGTCTGTAGCAATTAAATCTGAAAAAGCACCAAAGCGCTTGCCTTCTAATGAACTATCGGAAGTCACTGCTTCTATATAGTTCTTAAACGTATCTACAGATTTTATATCCGATAGGTCTTTGCCTGTCATAGCTGATAACAAAATAGCATTATCCACCACATTTCTAGTCATAGGACCAGGTGTATCTAAGGTACTTGAAATTGGAACAATGCCACTTCTACTTAGTAAGCCTATCGTAGGCTTTAGACCCACAATAGAGTTCTGACTAGACGGTGACAAAATAGATCCAGAAGTTTCTGTACCCACAGCAGCTACGGCATAATTAGCGGCGATAGAAGTACCACTACCTGCGCTAGAACCGCCGGTTTCAAAAACTCTACGACCATAAGGATTTAACGTTTGACCACCGATAGCACTATACCCAACTGGACATCCAGAACACAAAAAATAAGCCCATTCGCTTAAATTCACTTTCCCTAAAATTAAAGCGCCACGTTCCTTTAAACGCTCCACTATAAACGCGTCATCGGTTTCATTAGCCATTAAAGCAATGGCTCCCGCAGTGGTTTTCATACCATAAGTATCTATATTGTCTTTTAATAAGATAGGCATTCCAAAAATAGGATGCCTAACTTTATCCGGACTACTAAACAACTCCTTATCATATGCTCTAGCTTGATGTAGCACATCTTTATTTAAAGCTAAAATTGTATTTAATGTCGTCTCATTATCCAATTCATACTTATAAATACGATATAAGTAAAACAACACAAGTGCTTCATAACTTATCTTTCCTGCTTTTATATTAGCTTGTATTGTTGGGATATTTTGCTCCATTATAAAGGGTTTCCACTTCTCATAATCTGAAACAGAAATTTTAGAGACTACATCCTGCAGGGGAAGAAATACATCATTCTTATCCAACACCTTAGACTGAATTAATTTGTATTGCATTCTGGGATTCTCATGAGTCTTATTAGCGGCCACTTCTAATGAATCATCGTAGCCTACCCACAATACTTCCTTACTATTGCTAATATTCATATCCTTACACGAGAACACCGATAACAAGACGAATAATGGTAAAATATATTTCATAATTTTCTGATTACAAGGCCAAAAATAAGTATAAACTATAACAAAATGATCACAATCTACTTAAACAAAAAAGTCTCTAAACATCAAAGAAATTGATTATTTAGAGACTTCTTAAAAGGCACTTTTATTTACTTATTACTGAAGAATGAATCTACAAACTCATATTTGTTAAAGACTTGAAGATCTTCTATTCCTTCTCCTACTCCGATATATTTTACTGGAATCTTAAATTGATCTGAAATTCCTATCACAACACCACCTTTGGCGGTACCATCTAATTTAGTGACAGCTAATGAAGTTACATTTGTTGCTTTCGTAAATTGCTTTGCCTGCTCAAAGGCATTCTGTCCTGTAGAACCATCTAAAACCAAAAGCACATCATTAGGTGTATCTGGAACTACTTTCTGCATTACTCTACTCACTTTAGAAAGCTCGTTCATTAAGTTTATCTTATTGTGAAGTCTTCCTGCCGTATCAATAATCACGACATCAGCATCATTTTTCACTGCAGAGCTTAAGGTATCAAATGCTACAGATGCAGGATCACTCCCCATTTGTTGTTTGATAATAGGAATACCTACTCTATCTGCCCAAATTTGTAATTGATCTATTGCTGCCGCTCTAAATGTATCTCCAGCACCTAGAACCACCTTATACCCTTGCTTCTTAAATTGATATGCTAATTTTCCTATGGTGGTTGTTTTCCCTACACCATTGACTCCTACCACCATAATCACATAAGGCTTTTTGTCTTTTGGAATAGTAAACTCTACATCTTCTCCTGAATTTGTTTCAGAAAGTAAACGCGCTATCTCTTCGCGAAGAATTTCATTTAACTCTTCTGTTCCTACATATTTATCTTTTGCTACGCGCGCTTCAATGCCTTTAATAATTTTCAAGGTGGTATCTACACCAACATCAGAAGCCACTAAAACCTCCTCTAAATTATCAAGAACGTCATCATCAACCTTAGACTTACCGGCTACAGCTTTGTTTAATTTTCCAAAAAATGAAGTTTTGGTTTTCTCCAGACCCTTATCAAGTGTTTCTTTCTTTTTAGAAGAAAACAGCTTTTTGAATAAACTCATAGTGTTAAAAAAATTCGTTGTATCAAATATATGAAACATACTTGATTAATACTTAAACAATATAACTGAATGATTGTTAGAATCTTCAACTCTAATTACCACCTATCTTTCAGAAGAAATCGTTCAGTTATAAAAACAAAAAAGCCACTCTCTTTACGAAAGTAGCTTTATCAATATAAAATTGAAATGTCTTATTTCTTAGTCAACCAACCGCTAACCTCTTCAGGAGCCATAACCGCTTCTGTAAATGTATAAGCACCAGATTTTGGTGACTTAACCATTTTTATAGCTTTAGTCAATCTTTTAGAACTGGTTTGTAAACTTGCTACCGTCTTCTTTGCCATGTTTAATAATTTTTATCATTTCCGTTAAAACGGAAAATTACTTAATTTCTTTATGAACAGTCATTTTCTTTAGAATTGGGTTGAATTTCTTAAGCTCAATTCTATCAGGAGTGTTCTTCTTATTTTTTGTTGTAATGTATCTTGAAGTACCAGGTTGTCCTGATTCTTTGTGCTCTGTACATTCCAAAATCACTTGGATTCTATTACCTTTCTTAGCCATTATACTAGATTATTTTTTCGGATTACTTAGTTAATCCATTTGCTTTAGCTTCTTTCAATACTGCACTAATACCTTTCTTATTGATCGATTTTAATGCACGCGCAGATACTTTCAAAGTAACCCAACGGTTTTCTTCTTCAATATAGAAACGCTTTTTGGAAAGATTTACATTGAATCTTCTTCTTGTCTTATTGATGGAAAACGATACGTTGTTTCCAAACATAGCTCTCTTTCCGGTAATTTCGCAAACTTTTGACATATCGCTAGGGTTTGTGTTATTTTTAAACAGGATGCAAATTTATATCTTTTTTATCGGACGTACAAAATTCTTTTTTAAAATTTTGAAATTTCTTTTTGAAGCATCTCAAGTGCCTTATTTACAGACTTTTGCACAACCCTTTCGCGCTGACTCCCCATCATAAACTTCTCAGAATACACTCCTTTAGGTGTTGCAACGGCAATAAAAACACTTCCAACCTCCTCATTAGAGTCTCCTTTCGTCGGACCAGCGTTCCCTGTAGTGGCAATTGAAAAATCTGATTTTAAGAGTTTTCGAACATTAATCGCCATAGCTTCTGCTACTTGCGCACTCACTACAGAATGCATTTCAATCACTTCTTTTGGAACTTTCAGAACGTTAATCTTTACTTCAGTAGCATAACTCACTAGACAACCCTTAAAATAGGCAGACGCTCCTGGTATCGCTGTAAGGTGTTCCGAAATTGTTCCACCCGTGAAACTCTCTGCCATTGCTAGTGTCATTTTTTTCGAGGTTAACAATTTAGCGATAACCGCTTCAATGGTTTCATCATCTTCCTCACCATAAATAACATCATCAATAAGGCGGTACAACTTTTTAGTTTCCAAAGCCATAACAGCTTCCACCTCTTCCTGCACAGCTCCCCTTGAACTTAAACGCAATCTCACCATTCCTAAGCTAGGTAAATATGCCAACTTTATGGAGGGTGGCAGACACTCTTCCCATTCTGAAATACGATCTGCTAACGCACTTTCCCCTATACCGTAAGTGATGATTGTTCTATGTAGAATAAACGGCCTATTAAATTCTTTTTGAATTTTAGGAACCACTTCATGCGCTATTAGATATTTCATCTCAAAAGGCACCCCCGGAAGCGAAACAAAGACAGTATCATTCTTTGTCATCCACATGCCTGGAGCTGTTCCATTTGCATTATGCAAAATAGTAGCTTTTGAAGGCACTAAGGCCTGATCTATATTTACTTGGAGAAGCGGAGAGGTTGAAATATACTTTTCAAACAATTCTTTAACATGATCCAAAACCATATCGTTTTGCACTAAACTGTCATCAAAATATTCACACAAAGTATGCTTGGTAATATCATCTTTGGTAGGCCCTAACCCGCCTGTAATAATTACGATATCTACCCGTGACTCTGCATCTTTTAATGCTTGAAGAATATGACTTTTTTCATCCTGAATAGAAGTAATCTGATATACAGAAACTCCTATTTTATTGAGTTCTTTACCAATAAAAGCAGAATTTGTATCTACAATTTGGCCAATAAGAATTTCATCACCAATAGTAATTATCTCCGCATTCATCTAAAGACCAAAATCTTTTTTAAGTTCAGAAATCACTTGATGGATGTCTTTTTTAAGAATAGGAAAAATCTGGTCTAGACTAGGATTTTCATCCCCAACTTTACCAATATTCTCTATATCTAAGGCTGCTGCACGAGTTTGCTCCATGCCTAACAAATCTACATTAGGCTTAATCTTGTGCGCCAATTGATATATATTGGAATAGTTTTTTTGACCTATAGCAACTTCTAATTGTTCCAAATCTTCTGGAACCTCATCGAGAAAAGCAGAAACTACGGACTGAATAAAATCCTCATCCCCATCTGCCAACTCATTAATTTTATCCAAACTGTAAATCATCTTGTTATTTAATAGTTACATTAAACATCTCTACGCCTTCTAACCTACCTGAAAGGTAGTCATTAGTTTTAACACTACCAACACCCGCCGGGGTCCCCGTAAATAGCACATCGCCTTTCTTCAAAGTGAAGAATGTGCTCACATACGCTATCAACTCATCTATCTTCCAGAGCATCAAGTTTGTATTTCCATCTTGTACCACTTCATCATTCTTTAGCAATTGAAAACCTAAATTATCAATCGATTCAAATTTTTCCTTAGGCACCCAATTTCCAATAACCGTTGCCCCGTCAAAACCTTTAGCTTTTTCCCATGGCAATCCTTTTTCTTTTAAAGCTTGCTGCACATCTCTGGCCGTAAAATCTATTCCCAAACCTACTTCATCATAATAGTTGGGCGCAAATTTTTCCGAAATATGCTTTCCTACTTTTTTAATTTTAACCAAAACCTCTACTTCATAATGAATATCATTAGAGAATTCAGGAATATAAAAATCTTGTTCCTTAGGCAAAACAGAAGAATCTGGCTTTATAAATACTACCGGATCTTTAGGCTTTTCATTTTGCAACTCTGCAATATGTGCCGTATAATTTCTTCCAATACAAATAATTTTCATACAAGAGTTTTATTAAAATTTATTTTTTTGACAACTTTAAACTCACTGCAGGGATTAGGTTTCCTGTACTATTTCTTGATTTTACTACAAAATCTGTCCACGCTCCCATACCATACACCATAACTTTAAAGTTTTGATTTTTATTGTAAACACCTCCAAAAGTTGGCGCAAATCTATCCTCTACCAATAAGGCATTGGTGATATTATGTTTCCCCGTATTCTTGTACCAGTTACTAGGCACAAATAACCACTCTAAACCTATATAAACTCCTGCTCTCGGCATCTGTATCCGAAGTGCTGATAAGTCTAATGACACATAATCTTTACCGGACTCTGCCTCTAACACAAAACTTTTTCGCAGCAGATCTTTTGTCGGCTTTTTGGTTTCCTTATCCACATCATACACACGAACCCTAAATTTTGAAGCCTCTCCTTTGAATGCGGCATTGTCCTGAAAGAAAATGGTAACCTTATCTACATATTTTTTCTGCTGTCCGATATTGGGATAATACAAAGCCAAAACCCAAGGCGTTGATGAGGATGAAAACCCACTCTTTACACTATAACTGCTAATTGGATTTAACACATCTGAATTTCCCAAAGTCTCCGAAACTACTACTTCATTAAGTTCAAAAGATTCTGGCACCAAATTAAATTTCTTCGCTTTAAAAACCTGAGAAGCTGCAACGATAGTATCCTTGTAACCTAAGGATGAGATATGCAATTGTTTCTCCAAAAAGGACGATGGCAAATCCATAAAAAAGTGCCCTTCCTCATCAGAAGAAGTTCCTTTTAATGTATTTAAAAAACTAAGATTAACAAATGGGATGGTCTCCTTAGTCTTACTATCATAGACAACACCCTCAAAATATATTTCTTGTGCTGTTGCGAAATGAAATCCGAAAATAAAAACGAAAAAAAAACGCGACATTATCCTAGTTTGTTATTCAATTTACTCAACTTAATTTGTGTCAAAATTTTCTTAGTATACAAAGGAAAATCGGCATTTAGTATCCAACTGAAATATCCTGGCTCTTTCGCAAGTACATCATGAACCTTTTTACCCTTATGCTTTCCAAAAGAGAAAACCTCTTCCTCTTCATCATCCAAGATTATAAAGCCAGCAAAATCTACGGTTCTTTTATGCGATGAAAATTCCGCTAACATTTTCATGTTATTTTCCAACTCCGGATACCGGTCTAATTGCGCCAATAACACTTCATAGGTTGCATTGGTATCTGCTGCTGCACTATGCGCATCTATCAAATCTTTATCACAATAAAACTTATAAGCAGCGCCAAGAGTTCTCTTTTCCATTTTATGAAAGATAGTCTGCACATCTACTGCAACTCTATTTTTCATATCAAAATCTATTTCTGCACGCAGCATTTCTTCTGCCAACAATGGAATATCAAAACGATCAGAATTAAAACCTCCTAGATCACTGTCTTTAATCATGTTGTAAATTTCTTTCGAAAGCTCTTTAAACGTAGGTTCATTAGCCACTTTTTCATTAGAAATACCATGTACAGCAATTACTTCATCAGGAATGACCATTTCCGGATTTACCAACCAAGTTTTACTCTCTTTATTCCCGTTAGGATGTATTTTAAGAATTGCTATTTCTACAACTCGATCTTTTGCTACATTGACACCCGTTGTTTCTAAATCGAAAAAACAAATAGGACGTGTTAATTTTAATTGCATTTTTAAAGAATTTATTCAAAGATAGTTTATTCAAAATTTAAGAAAAAACTAGCGCTATTTAAATATTGTAAAAACAAAAAAGCTTCCAAAAAGGAAGCTTTTTCTATATTAATTTATTCGAATTAGATTTCTCTATTTACATCCCAAGCTTCTAAGAAATCTGCTACTGCTTTCACAAACATACCTCCTAGCGCTCCGTTAACCACTCTATGGTCATAACTATGAGACAAGAACATCTTACTTCTAATCCCTATAAAATCTCCTTCTGGAGTTTCTATTACAGAAGGCACTTTACGTATAGCTCCTAATGCAAGAATACCCACTTGTGGTTGGTTGATGATTGGCGTACCAAAAACACTTCCAAAAGTTCCCACATTGGTTACCGTATAGGTACCATCTTTTATTTCGTCCGGCTTCAATTTATTATTTCGACTTCTAGTTGCCAAATCATTAACCGCCTTTGCCATACCCACTAAATTTAATTGGTCTGCATTTTTAATTACAGGAACAATTAAATTACCATCCGGTAAAGCTGCTGCCATACCTATATTGATGTTTTTCTTTTTAACCACGGTATCACCGTTCAAAGAAATGTTCATCATAGGATATTTCTTTAATGCCACCGCAACAGCCTCCATAAAGATAGGAGTGAACGTAAGTTTTTCTCCTTCTCTTTTCTCAAAGCTCGTTTTATTTTTATTTCTCCAATTTACTACATTGGTTACATCAACTTCTATAAAGCTCTGAACATGTGCAGAAGTTGAAATACTTTCGCGCATATATTGCGCAATAAGTTTTCCCATTCTACTCATCGGGATTACCTCATCTCCACTACCAACTTTTACATCTGAAGGAGCCTGACTTACTGCCACTGGAGCACTAGCCGCTTGCGCAGTAACATTAGCGGTTGCAGTTGCTGCAGCTGCACTAGGAGCGACCACATTCCGAGTTTTACGATTCTCTACATAAGCTAGAATATCGTTTTTAGTAACTCTTCCTTCTTTTCCCGTACCTACAATAGCATCTAAATCTGCGACAGAAACCCCTTCTTCTTTAGCAATATTCTTCACTAAAGGAGAATAGAAACGATCTGTACTACTATAATCTGCAGCTGGAGTTTTTACTATTTCTTGTACACTTTCTATTTCTTGTTCAATCGAATTTGCTGCAGTAGCATCTTCTTTTACTGGCTCGTGCTCTGGAGCAGCAACAGAATCCGATGCACCATCTTGAATCTCGATTATTGCAACCGTTTGCCCTACCGATATAATATCATCAATATTGAAAAGCTTTTCAACCAAAACACCTTCCACCTCGCTAGGCACCTCAGAATCTACCTTATCTGTAGCAATTTCAAAAACCGCCTCATCCATCTCAATAGTATCCCCTACTTCTTTTAACCAAGTAGTTAGTGTTGCCTCTGCAACACTCTCACCCATCTGTGGTAATTTTAATTCAAACTTTGACATATCATCAATTAATATACTTATTCAGAATAATTTTTTGCGAAAATAATAAAAATATCGTCTTTTACTTAAATTTCTTACAACTATTTTACTTATGCCTTCATAGAGTTTTCGAATGGAATACGGTTTAAAATACTCCGTCCTAAGGTAATTTCATCTGCATATTCCAATTCATCCCCCACCGCAATTCCTCTTGCAATGGTCGATGTTTTTACTACTGTACCCTCTAGCTGTTTAAAAATATAAAAATTGGTCGTATCGCCTTCCATCGTAGAACTCAATGCAAAAATTAGTTCGGTGACTCCACCCTTTTTAACTTTCCCCACTAAAGATCCAATGGTTAAATCTTGCGGCCCGACACATTCCATAGGAGAAATTTTACCTCCTAAAACATGGTACATACCTCTAAACTGCCCCGTGTTCTCTATAGCCATTACATCTCTAATATCTTCTACTACACAAATAATAGAGGCATCTCTTTTAGGATTTGCACAAATTTCGCAAAGCGCGACATCTGAAATATTATGGCAATTAGAGCAAAATTTAATTTGACTCCTTAACTTCTCTAAGGCACTCGTTAAATGAGATGTTTGCTCTTCTGGCTGTTTTAGTAAATGCAATGCCAGCCGCAATGCCGTACGCTTTCCGATACCGGGCAATTGCGAAATTTCATAAACCGCATTTTCCAATAATTTTGAAGAGAATTCCATAGGTGCAAAATTACAACATTATCAGTTTTATTTCTCTATTAAATAAGAGAAATTAATATTGATCTGTTGCTAATAAAACAAGGGTGCAAGCCACCTCAACCTCTATACCATTTTCCCGAAGTAAGCTATAGAAGTTGGGGTTTTCCGTACCTGGATTAAAAATTACCCGCTTTGGTTTTAAATCTATAATTTTTTGATAATACGCTTCTTGATTTTTTGAATTTAAATACAAAGTAACCGTGTGTATATTTTGAAAGTCGGCAAAATTAGTCTTAATTTGCACTCCGTAAAGAAGGCCCTCCTTTAAACCAAAAGCTTCTGTTTCAATAGATTTTTCTGTTAACTTATCTATAGCTATATTACTATATCTGCTAGGTTTTAACGAAGCGCCAATTACGAGTGTTTTTTGCATTTTGCCGAAAATGATGTTAAAAATTGTTAATTAATGTAACTTTTATATGATTTTTACGTCTATTAGTACTCTAAAGATATTATGAATTTGTCGTTAATGCTGTATTTTTATAGTTAATGGTTAGTGTTTAGTGCACATTATCGATAATAGAAACCCTCATGTAAATGAGGGTTTTGTTTTTTATATACCTCAAAGTGCTCGGCTAACCACTTCTTAGCCTAAAATCACAGCACAAGATTACCACAATTATAATTTAGATTTTAACCTCAAAATAGCGAACTATTCTTCTATCGATTTCTGATATGTTAAAAAGTGTTAAAACAAAAAAGCTTTGTAACAAACGCATCATAGTGTCGTCCTGTATATAGAAATTCATCAATCAATCAATCAATCAATCAATCAATCAATCAAATTACAAAACGAACATTCATGAAAAAAGCAATCCTATGTATTGCACTGCTCATCAACAGTGCAATATTCGCAAACACAGAAACCTCTACTACCGATGCGGTATTAGGCACAATTACAGGTACAATCTTAGACCAATCGTTACAAGAACCTATAGCATTCGCAGCTATTGTTATAAAGTCTAAAGACAATGCTACTATTATTACTGGGGGCATTACCGAGGAAAACGGGACTTTTGAAATCAAAAATATTCCCGAAGGTACACTCACTTTTTTAGTTCAATTTATAGGCTACAAAACCTACTCGAAGCTAGTAACGATTGATAAGAACCACAGAAAAATAGCTTTAGGAACCATTTACCTTGAAGATCAAACTCAAGAATTATCCGGTGTAGAAGTAGTCGCTGAACGTACTACCATTGAACAGAAAATAGATAGGAAGGTAATTAATGTTGGAAAAGATCTTACCACCACAGGCGCATCAGCATCAGACATCATGAACAATATTCCTTCTGTAAATATAGACCAACAGACAGGTGAACTCTCTATGCGCGGTAATTCTAACGTAAGAGTTATGGTAGATGGTAAATTATCTAATGTTCCCGTAGCTCAATTACTAAAACAGATTCCGTCTAGCGCTATAAAATCTATTGAACTAATCACCAATCCTTCTGCAAAGTATAATCCTGAAGGCATGAGCGGTATCATCAACATCATACTTCATAAAAATGCGAATAACGGATTTAATGGAACCATTAGCACCGGACTAACCGTTGGCGAAGAAGCTAAATTTAATAGTGCTATTGACTTAAATTATCGTTCAGGAAAATTTAATGTATATGGCAACTATGGTAATAATATCGGTAAATACGTAAATAACGGAAATCTTTACAGATTGGATGATAATTCTGAACAGCAGTTTAGTTTCCTTAACAACAACAAATCGCACTTATATAAAATAGGAATCGATTTTTATTTAAATGAGTACCATACTATTTCATTTTTTACCAATCAGAATTCATTTGACGGAAAAGGAAAAGGAGATACTGATATTTTGTACTATGACGATGCCAGCAGAAATTCAAATCAAATTTTTGATAATTTTCAAGACAACCTGAGCGAGCAGTACAATTTTGATTATAAACTGAAATTCAAAAAAGAAGGTCATTCTATAGAATTGGAGGTTGATTACAACGAATTTAATCAAAATGAAGATGCCTTTTTTGAGTCATCTGGTGCTACGGTTTTTCCTAACTACGTAGACATGGTGGATACCAAACGCAAGCAGAGCATCGCTAATTTGGATTATGTAAACCCTATAGACTCAATCTCTAAGTTAGAATTAGGCCTTGAATCTAGAAATTTTGAAACCAATGTAGATTATACCTCTACAGGATTATCTTTTAATGAAACGGGGAACTTAATACCTACGCCAAATACCGATTTTGTATACGGAATGGATATCTATTCTGCTTATGCCACTTTTGGTCAGAATTATAAAAAATGGTCCTATCAAGCAGGCTTACGTGTAGAAAATGTGGAAGTAAAAGCAGACACGAATAACATACGCTCTTTCTCTGATAAATATACACAAGTATACCCTTCTGCCTATGTGACGTATGCCCCTAATGAGAAAAACCAACTTCAATTTAGTTTAAGTCGTCGCGTAGATAGACCTGGATTACAACAAGTAAATCCTATTAGAGAATGGTCTACCCCCTTAATATCTTCTTTTGGAAACCAACGGTTAGTACCACAATTTACCAATTCTTATGAAGTTAACTACACCAAACGTTTAGAAAAAGGAAGTATTACCACAGGTGTTTTCTACCGCCAAATTAAAGATGAAATTAATAGAGCTGTGTATGTAGACCGCTTAGATCTAAACAAACTTATCTTAACCTATGATAATTTTGATAACACCACCGCTTACGGAATGGAAGTATCTTTGAACTACAAACCCTTAACCTGGTGGAGTATTAATGGTAGTTTTGATCTATTCTCTCAAACACAGAGAGGAATTACAGAGACCTTACCAACAGAAAACCCTAATGCAACTGTTGATGATATTGTAATAGAAGAAGTTCAGGTAGAGAATACAGCATGGAATTTTAGAATGAATAACAGTCTAAAAGCTACTAAAAACTTAAGTTTTCAAATCTTTGGTTTCTATCGTGGTGCTAACAAAAATATACAGTTTGACGTAAAGTCTATGTATTTTGTAAATACAGGAGCTCGCTACAGTTTTGCTGAAGGAAAAGGAACGTTTAGCCTAAACTTTAATGATGTGTTTAACACCATGCGCTTTGCTTTTGATAGCACGAGGCCGTATGCCTCGACGGGAGAATTTAATTGGGAAAGTAGAACCGTATACGCCGGCTTATCCTACATGTTTGGAAGTGGAAAAAATAAGGCTAGCAAACGTAAAAATAGAGATAATAACACCAAAGATAGTGGTGGCGGAATTTTATAACATAAACCCCCTAATTCTTTAGGCCGTACAATTTTCTAAGAATAGCGTATCAAAACAAAACCCCCAACATTGCTGTTGGGGGTTTATTTATATATAGTTTCAAAATTATTTTACCAGCGGATAATAACACTACCCCACGTAAAGCCACTACCAAATGCAGCTAGCACTACCAAGTCTCCTTCTTTTACTTTGCCTTGTTCCCAAGCTTCCGTCAAAGCTATTGGAATAGATGCCGCTGTCGTATTTCCGTAGTTCATAATATTATTAAAAACTTGATCATCTGACAATTGGAATTTCTTCTGAATGAATTGAGAAATTCTCAAGTTTGCTTGATGCGGCACTAACATATCAATATCTGTTGGCGCTAATTTATTAGCTCCTAGACCTTCCATGATTACTTCACTAAAACGAACTACAGCATTTTTAAATACAAATTGTCCGTTCATATATGGAAAATATGATTCATCATTAGGGTCATTGTCTTCTATAATATCGGTCACCCATCTTTTCCCCATTCCCGGAGCTATTAGAGATAACTCTTCCGCATGCTGCCCTTCTGAATGTAAATGTGTAGATAAGATACCTTTTGTATTATCTTCTTCTCTTGATAATATGGCAGCTCCTGCTCCATCACCAAAAATTACAGAAACACCTCTACCACGCGTAGACATATCTAAGCCATGAGAATGCAGTTCTGAACCAATCACTAAAACATTCTTATACATCCCTGTTTTAATGTACTGATCTGCAACAGAAATAGCGTAAACAAAACCAGAACATTGATTTCTTACATCTAATGCTCCTACCGTTTTAATGCCTAAATCTCGTTGCACCAAGACACCTGGCCCAGGAAAGTAGTAATCCGGACTTAGCGTGGCAAATACAATAAAATCAATATCATCTTTATCAATACCGGCTCTTTCAATAGCAATTTTAGCAGCTTTAACCCCCATAGTGGTGGTAGTATCACCATCGCCTTTTATAACATGACGTCTCTCTTTAATGCCTGTTCTTTCTTGAATCCACGCATCGTTAGTATCCATGACCTTTGATAAATCATCATTAGTCACAACGTTTTCAGGAACGTAATGTCCTAAGCCTATAATTTTCGAATTATACATACAGTTTAGTTATCTGATCTGTTTATTATACATTTATTTAAGTTACGAATTAAATAAACAAGAACGCAATTTAAGGATTATTCTACAATGTTGTAAAATCATTACAGAATTATACATTTAGTTTGTATCGTAACAAATTAAAAGTCAGAAATATGTTGCACATACTACTGACTTTTAATTCAAATTTTTAGGCTATTTTTTAATCCAAATATTGTCTAAAATTATTAACCTCAACTTTAGCTTTTAAATCGTGCAGTAAATTAAAGAGTCCGAAGAACGTTCTATTCATATACAAAAAATGCTTAGAACCTCTATTACCATTCATTTTCCTAATCTGATCATCTTTAGAATACCGCTGACTTAAATCGGCAATTTGATGCCAAAAATCATCAGAACCAAAATCAAAAGTATCTCCATTAAAAGGCGATGTGAACAACAGTAACATCTCTTTAAACAATGCCTTGAAAAATATAATTTCATCTTCAGAATCTGTAGGAGTAAGAATTTCTAGTTCATACAGTTTTTCCATAAAATGCGTATCATTTTCAATAACCTCTTTCTTCGCAAGTTCGAAGTAAGGTATGTAGAATTCATCTGGCACTTCTTTAATGCAACCAAAATCTATCGCAATAAGTGTGTTGTCTTTGCTCACTAAGAAATTTCCTGGATGCGGGTCTGCGTGTACTTTTCTTAGGCCGTGAATTTGGAACATATAGAAATCCCATAAAGCCTGCCCCAATGTATTTCCTTCCGCTGCGCTAAAATCTGTTTTAGCAAACTCACTTAAATGAATCCCATTCATCCAGTCCATAGTAATAATCCGTTCACTAGACAATTTTGGATAATATTCTGGGAATTCCATATTCGGAATTACCGTACATGCTTTTGTTATTTCTTGACTCTGCTTCATTTCAAGAATATAGTTGGTTTCTTCAACCAGTTTATTCTCTACTTCTTTAAAATATTTATCTGAATCTTTACCTTTTAAGTTAAACATGCGTATGGCTATAGGTTTAACAATAGCCAAATCACTAGATATACTTTCTGACACCCCTGGATACTGAATTTTTACTGCCAAGGTTTTCCCATCTTTGGTAGCCTTATGCACCTGACCTATACTCGCTGCATTTATAGAATCTTTATCAAAAGTATCATATACTTCCTCAGGGTATTTCCCTAAATACTTTTTGAACGTTTTGCGCACCAACGGGGCAGATAGCGGAGGAACTGAAAACTGAGATAATGAAAACTTTTCTACATAAGCAGAAGGAAGAATGTTTTTCTCCATGCTTAGCATTTGTGCTACTTTAAGCGCACTACCTTTTAAGCTTTTGAGTCCGTCATAAATATCACCCGCATTATCTTCATTGAGCTCATCTTTTGATAACTCCGGGTTTACCAACTTCTTACTGTAATATTTTACGTAATTACCACCTATTTTAACCCCTGTTTTCACGAGCTTTCCTGCTCTTTCTATTTTACCAGTAGGAATTTTGTCTAATGTTTTCATAAGATACTTTTTATTAAAAGTGGTTAAAACAATATGTAGTGGTTCTTGGTCGTCGCTAAATATTATGCGAATTTCTCTTTGTATAGAAATTTACCGAAGTCAATAATACTTTCTAAAGGTGTATTTTCAAAAATGTCAAAAATGGTTTTAACAGATTTCTCTATCGCCATATCTGTTTTTTCAAATCCAGCACTGGTATCTACCATCCAAAATTTAAGCAAGAATAAAAATTGAACCCAAGTACCTTCACTGTAAAGCTGTGGGCTTTTCTTTGAAATTTTAAATGATTTATCTGCGTTAGCATCTGCGACTAAAGAAGAAGCAAATGTTTTTATGTTAGATCTCAGTCCTTTCAACTGGTTTAAATTCTTCAACATATTTTCATGCTCTTTCAAGGCAAAAAGCACATAACTCCTATTCATGGTAAGTAGTTCAAACATAGAGAAAAAGAAGGTGAGCATTTTATCTTGATTTGAAAATGACTCGTAATCCTCATTTTTAGCCATGACGCCAACAGTATTGATATAAAACTTTTCCCATATGGCAGCTTGTAATCCTTCTACTGAACCAAAAAAGTTGTAAAACTCTTCTTCTGGTATCGTGTGCGCTTTACAAAACTTGTAAATAGATTTTGGTACAATCTCATGTTCTAAAACATAATCCATGTACATTCCTATAATCTGATCTTCCGTGATTTTTTTTGTTTCTGATTTTTTAGCCATGACTTTTATAGTTTAAGAGTGACAAAGCAATTTACTATTGGTATAAAAAAACGTATTTCCTAGAAGACGGAAATACGTTTTTAAACAACCTAACCAATAAATAATAATAGTGTAATCGTTTAAAAAACTAAATTCTTCTTCATAGCAATTAATCTTCCTCGATTACAATTCAAAGATACAAAAATGTTTAACTATTTTAAAAATAAATTAAACAAAATTTTTGTTAATCTTTTTTTGATGCTTTTTAAGAAATACATCAATCTTACTTTTAATTAGACGTATTAGGTCTTAAGAGCTAACAACAGTCTTGAAAAAAATAAAAAGAATGTCAGTTTGTCACTTTATGTCAGATTGGTATTTTTTTTGACTGTGGTAGTATCATATTAACAATTATAAATTTTAAATTACATATGGCGACAGGTAAGATTAATGTGTCCGTTGATAATATATTTCCTTTAATAAAGAAATTTCTTTACAGCGATCACGAAATATTTTTAAGAGAGTTGATTTCTAATGCGACAGATGCAACTTTAAAATTGAAGCATTTAACTTCTATTGGTGAAGCTTCTGTAGAGTATGGCAATCCTATTATCGAAATAAAAGTAGATAAAGAAGGAAAGAAAATCCATATTATTGATCAAGGTCTAGGTATGACCGAAGATGAAGTAAAGAAGTATATTAACGAAGTAGCTTTTTCTGGTGCTGAAGAATTTTTAGATAAATATAAAGACAGCGCAAAAGATTCTGGAATTATAGGCCACTTTGGTTTAGGTTTCTACTCTGCTTTTATGGTAGCTAGTAAGGTTGAAATTATTACTAAAAGTTTTAAAGACGAACCTGCAGTACATTGGTCTTGTGATGGTTCTCCTAATTTTGACTTAGAGCCTTCTGATAAAACAGAAAGAGGAACAGAGATTGTACTTCATGTTGCTGATGATTCTACAGAATTTTTAGAAGACCATAGAATTAATGAGCTTTTATCTAAGTATAATAAGTTTATGCCAGTTCCTATTAAATTTGGAACTAAAACTGAAACCTTACCAAAACCAGAGGGCGCTAAAGAAGAAGATGCCGCTCCTACGGAAGAGGTAGATAATATTATTAATAACCCTACTCCTGCTTGGACAAAACAACCTGCAGATTTAGAGACAAAAGATTACCAAGAGTTCTATAGAGAATTGTATCCAATGCAATTTGAAGAGCCTTTATTTCATATTCATTTAAATGTTGATTATCCGTTTCATTTAACTGGTATTTTATATTTCCCTAGGTTATCTAATGATTTAAACACTCAGAAAGATAAAATTCAATTATACCAAAACCAAGTTTATGTAACAGACAACGTTGAAGGTATTGTTCCGGAGTTTTTAATGATGCTTCGCGGGGTTGTAGATTCTCCAGACATACCGTTAAACGTATCTCGTTCTTATTTACAAGCAGACGGTGCAGTTAAGAAAATATCATCTTACATAACTAGAAAAGTAGCCGATAAGCTTTCTTCTTTATTCAAAAACAACAGAGAAGATTTTGAAGCTAAATGGAATGATATTAAAATAGTCATTGAATATGGTATGCTTTCTGAAGATAAATTCTTTGAAAAAGCAGACAAATTTGCACTGTACCCAACGGTAGATGGTAAGTTCTACACATTTGAAGAATTACAAGAAAACCTAAAGGCTAATCAAACAGATAAAGATGGTAAGCTAGTTATTCTTTACGCATCGGACAAAGAAGCACAACACAGTTATATAGAAGCTGCAAAAGCAAAAGACTACCAAGTATTACTTTTAGATTCTCCTATTATTTCGCATTTAATGCAGAAATTAGAAACATCTAAAGAGAATATTTCTTTTACACGTGTTGATGCGGATCATATTGAAAACTTAATTAAGAAAGACGAGGAGCAGATTTCTAAACTTTCTGATGAAGAAAAAGAAACTCTTAAAAAAGAATTAGAGGAAACAATCGCTAACAAATCATACACGATTCAGTTAGAAGCTATGGATAGCGCTGCGTCTCCTTTTATCATTACGGAGCCTGAATTTATGCGTCGTATGAAAGAGATGCAACAAACCGGTGGTGGCGGAATGTTTGGAATGGGTAATATGCCAGAAATGTATAACCTTATTGTAAACACCAATAGCCCATTAGTTTCTGAAATTTTAACTACCAAAACAGCTAAGAAGAAAGAACGATTAATAAATCAGTCTTTAGATTTAGCACGTTTATCTAAAGGGCTATTAAAAGGTGAAGAGCTTACAAACTTCATTAAGCGTAGTTACGAGATGGTAAAATAAATGTGCGATTAGGGTTGATATTTGACCCTTATTCGGTATAATTTTCAAAAAGCCGCTTCATGTATTTGAAGCGGCTTTTTATTTTTAGAAAAGTTAGTATCTTTCAGCAAACAACCACACCAATGAATAACGATTACCGCAGCCCTTCCTTTAAAAGATGGTTAGATAAATTGCAGCAAGAAAGTTGGCAATTAGAATTAATTATTTCAGGTTTTGCCATTTATGCTTTGATTTTGGCCTATGAACCAATATCAATTAACATTTCTGAGGCTATGAACTCTCAACAGACAATAAAAATGATACTGTGGTTTATTGTTTTCATTTCTTGGGCAATATTCATATTCAACCTCACGCTTCATATTGTCTTAAGAGGACTTTGGATTGGTGCTCTAGGCTTACGCTATGTGTCTGGCGATATTGATTATCATAAATTAAATTACTCAAAAAAATTTACTAAACATCTCAAAAAAAGAGTTGGTACTTTTGATCGCTACATTGCTAGGCTTGAAAAATATTGTAGCATTTTATTTGCCATAAGTTTTTTAGTTTTCTTTTATATTTTAGGCTTTTTTACAATTCTCCTTACCTTAACAGGTTTGAGTTATTTTGTCACAGAAGTATTGAATTTAAAGGGAATATTGAAAAAGGCGATAGGCCTTTGTATGGTCATTTTATTTGGCATGGGTATCCTACTCACTTTTATAGATTTCATTACCATGGGCTACCTAAAGAAAAATAAGTACATTTCTTTAGTATACTATCCTTTTTACAGACTATTCACCTACTTGACTTTATCTTTTTTATATAGACCATTGGTGTACAATTTTCTAGATAATAAGTTTGGAAGAAGGCTAAGTCTTATGCTATTACCATCATATTTGGCAATTATATTTTTCTCAACATTATACTATCAAAACTCAAACTACATTTTAAAAACAGATATTTCTTCTGAGGTTTACAGCTATCAAAACCATTATGAAGATTTACTGATAGAAAAGACTGATTTCGGTAAAATAATCACAATTCCTTCCAAAATAATCAGAACACCGTATCTTCAAATATTTCTATACTATACAGAGCAAATAGAAGATCATGTTTTTGAAAGCAATAAAAACCTAAAACCGAAAGAAGATTTAAGGAGTTTTAAATCTGATTTTGTAAATATTAATATAGAAACTAATAACAAAAAAGATTTAAGACTAGATTATCTAAAAACTTTAAACGAAATTTATTCAATAAGGATTGATTCCAGTAAATATAAAGCAGACTTTACTATAAGCACCAATAGCAAAGAACGTTTAGGTTTTGAAACCTACCTCAACATAAGAGATTTAAAGGAAGGCAAACATATCCTCCGTATCTTAGCACCGCCAGCAGATAGTACTCAAGTAGCAAATGACACCTTAGTCACTATTCCGTTTTGGCATTTTAAAGACTAATTATGAATTACCCTTTTCACTTATACCTCTTAGCCGCAATTTATGTATTTGCAGGTGTTATGCATTTTATTAAACCAAAAACCTATTTGCGCATTATGCCCAGATACCTTCCCAACCCTAAGCTTCTAGTATCTCTAAGTGGCATAGCAGAAATAGCATTGGGTATTGGACTCTGTTTCCCGTCCACAAAAAATCTATCTATTTACGGAATTATAGCCATGCTCGCTGTTTTTTTATTGGTTCACTTCTATATGCTTTCGGGCAAAAAAGAAGGTGCAGGTATCCCTAGATGGATTCTTATCTTAAGAATCCCGTTACAATTCGGATTAATGTATTGGGCATACTATTACCTGCCATACTAAGGTAAAATTTTTTATCACAAAATACCTAGATAGTTTCTACCTTTATAACATGAAGGTAATTTCAACCAACTTAGGAAAATCAACCACCATACTGTGGAATGGTAAAGAAGAACAAACGGGGATCTACAAATACCCTACTTCCGAGGCTATACAGCTCTTAAATGAGGATGTTGCCAATGATACGGTAATTGACAGGAAACATCATGGCGGCGTTCATAAGGCATGCTACCTTTATTCTGCAGATCAATATCCGTATTGGAAAAACCACTATCCAGATTTAGAATGGGATTGGGGCATGTTCGGCGAAAACTTGACCATAGAAGGTCTCAATGAGTCTGAATTAAGAATTGGTGACACGTATAAAATAGGTACTTCACTAGTCCAAATTACACAACCCAGAGAGCCTTGCTATAAATTGGGCATACGCTTTAATGATTCTAAAATCATCAAAAAATTTGTAGTCCATAACTATCCCGGCACCTATATTAAAGTTTTAGAAACAGGAACGGTTACCACCGGTGATGAAATGATACTTGTCTCCCAATCAGAAAATAGCTTAACTATAAATCAATACTATCAATTTTTATTTGCTAAAACTAAAGATCCTGAAGTGGTTCAATTAATTTTGAGCAATGATGCCTTACCTGAATACAAAAAAGAACGATTACGAAACTCACTAAAAACTCAATAATGTTATGAAAAAAATTCTACTAATCAGCTTCTGCCTAATCAGCCTATACTCTTGTAAAGAAGAGGCTAAAAAAGAACCTGCTGTTGCTATGCACAATACAGAGTTTGACAGCTTACTCGAAAACTATTTTGAGGAGAGCCTAAAACTATATCCTTTAAATGCAACCTCACAAGGAGATGTGCGTTACAATGATATTTTACCTAATTTTTTAAGTGACGAATTCATTGCCTCTGAAAATAAATTTTATTCGGACTATAAACAAAAACTAGCGGAAGTTAATGAGGAATCGCTTACGTCTAGCCAACAAATGAGTAAAGACATTTTACTTTGGGAATGCGATCGTAATTTAGAACGTTTAGGTTTTAGAGAAGAACTACTCCCTATCAATCAAATGTGGACCATGCAATTAATGATGGGACAATTAGCTAGTGGTGCAAGCTCGCAGCCCTTTAAAACAGTTGCAGATTATGACAATTGGTTAAAAAGGTTAGATGCCTATACCACGTGGTTAGCCAGTGCTAAAGTAAGAATGGAAGAAGGTATGAAAACAGGTCATGTTCTGCCAAAATCATTAGTACTGAAAGTTACACCACAACTAAAAGACATGACAGAGCGCGATTTGGACAAACATTTGTTCTTCTCTCCAATAAAAAATATTCCAGAAAGCTTTTCTGATATTGACACAGACCGCCTGACAGAAGCCTATTCTGCTATGATTTCAGAAAAGATTATTCCTGCATACCAAAATCTATATGACTTTATGAATACGGAATATATGGCCGCAGCTAGAACAACTAGTGGCATAGAAGGTATTCCTAATGGAAAGGAATACTACGACTATTCTATAAAACTATATACGACCACAGACATGACCGCTGATGAAATTCACCAATTAGGTCTAAGTGAAGTAGCACGTATTTCTTCTGAAATGGAGAAAATTAAAAAAGAAGTTGGTTTTGAAGGAGATTTAAAAGCCTTCTTTGATTTTGTACGTAATAAAAAAGAATTAATGCCTTTTACTTCTCCAGAGCAAGTTATTGAAAACTTCAATAAAATTCATGAGAGAATGAAACCTCAAGTGGATAAACTTTTTGGAAAACAACCCAAAACACCTTTTGAAGTTAGGAGAACAGAAGCATTCAGAGAGGCGTCTGCCAGCGCAGAATACAATCCTGGATCTATTGATGGCACGCGACCAGGTATTTTTTATACCCCAATACCAGACGTTACTAAATACAATATGTATTCTGATGAAGACTTGTTTTTACATGAAGCCATTCCTGGGCACCACTTTCAAATTTCATTAACACAAGAAAATGAGGAGCTTCCTAAGTTTAGAAAAACATTATGGTATAGCGCTTACGGAGAAGGTTGGGCATTATATACCGAGTCTTTAGGTAAAGAACTTGGATTATACACAGATCCTTACCAATATTTTGGAATGTTAGGAGCAGAAATGCATAGAGCAATACGTTTGGTGGTAGATACAGGTTTGCATTCTAAAGGATGGACCAGAGAGCAAGCAATTGAATATTCTCTAGCTAACGAAGCAGAATCTGAGGCTGGTATAACTTCTGAAATTGAGCGTTACATGGCTAATCCTGGGCAAGCCTTATCCTATAAAATAGGACAACTTAAAATTATAGAGTTACGCGCTAAAGCAGAAAAAGAATTAGGAGACAAATTTGATATTAAAGAATTTCACAATCAAGTGCTAGAAACAGGCTGTGTGCCTTTAGCCTTATTGGAAAACAAAATTAATAACTGGATTTCAAATTCTAAATAAAGATTTTAGAATAAATTACAAAAGAAAAAGGGGAGCTTACGCTCCCCTTTTAGGTTTAAAAAAATTAACTCAACTTAACTTAAAACCAAATTTTCAATATTATATACTTACATTTTCTGTGTAAACTCCTTTTGAATTTTTCACAGCGATAGTGTAATCACCTTTATGAGCTGTCTTGAAGTTTACTGCTTTTTCAACAATTAAAGTATCAGATATTTTTTGAGTGTATAATACTCTATCACTAGAATCATATACTTTTATCTCAACATCTTTCTTCTCTACGTTTAAAAAGTTGATGTAAACCATGTTATCTTTCATTCTAAATACTGGCTTAATCACTTCATCCTTATTAAGGATACTGATAGATTCACCATCAATCAATATAGAATAAGTAGTAACTTGTGTAGTATCATCTACCTTAAAGGTATATACTCCTGTTTCTAATTTGCTAAGGTCAAATTTCTTACGAAGAGAACTGCTTTGAACATTGCTATTAGAATAAATTACGTTATTGTTACTATCTAGGAATTGTATTTTTGTGTCTTTAGATACGATGTCTAATTCAAAAATTAAACTTTTTGCTTCCTTATCGGCTGCAACATTTAATTTTAGTTCATTGGCCGAAGCTGTAAAAGTGCCGAACACTAAAGCTGCCATTGCGGTAAATTTTAGAACTTTTTTCATAACTGTTTGTTTTAGGAGGATTACTAATTATTTACATGGCAAAGATATGTGGCATATTCAGTTAAAAGTGATGCGCGTTTTTCCAATTTCTATGCTATATTAACATCATTACAATGCTAACATGACCTTAACGTTAATATAACACATATTTTAGGTAACTTTGCACCAGCGAAGCTAAATGAAGCCTATTTCTAATTGTATATAAACTTAAAAGCATGATACTACAAAAACCTACGTTTGAAGTTATTGCTCCAGATTTTGGACATTCTTTCACGTATCAGAAATTTGATGAGGATAAACCCAATATGAATACGGTATGGCACTACCACCCTGAACTAGAACTGGTATACATTAATGGTGGTTCTGGAAAAAGACAAATTGGGAGTCACGTATCCTATTACAATGATGGTGACCTTATATTAATAGGATCTAACCTACCACATTGCGGCTTTACCGATGGCACTACAGGAAACAAATCTGAAACTGTGGTACAGATGAAGCAAGATTTTCTTGGTTTTGATTTTTTCAATATTCCTGAGATGAAAAAAATTCAAACCATTTTTGAAGCGTGTAAAGGCGGAATAGCTTTTTACGGTAAGACAAAAAAGAAGATTGGTGAGAAAATAGAAATTTTAGAATATCAAACAGATTTTCAAAAACTACTTTCTATCCTCAATATATTAAATGAACTAGGAAACTCTGAGGAGTTTAAGCTATTAAACGCAGAAGGGTTCTCTATGGAGTCTTCCATGAAAGACAATGACCGTATTAATATGGTGTTCAATTTTGTAAAGAATAACTTCAAAGAGGAAATTTCTTTAGAAACCATTGCAGATTTAACGAGTATGACGGTACCTTCATTTTGCAGATACTTTAAAAAGATTACTAAAAAAACATTTGTACAGTTTGTAAATGAGTATCGTTTGGTACATGCATCAAAGCTTTTAGCAGAAAAGCCTATGAGCATTGCAGATGTAGCTTTTGAAAGCGGATTCAATAATTTTTCGCACTTTAATAAATCATTCAAACAGTTTACAGGACAAAATCCTTCTGAGTACAGAAACCAATTAAAGTCGATTATACAATAATGGCAAACCTTTTTTCTGAAGCGCTTCACTTAAATTTACCAGATAGTGACCTTATATACTATCCTAATTTCTTTGATACCCATTCAGCAGATAACTATTTTGACATACTTAAAGAACAAACACCTTGGCAACAAGATGATATAACCGTGTTTGGCAAGAAATATGCGCAGCCAAGGCTAACTGCATTATATGCAAATAATGACAAGACTTACTCTTATTCTAGCATTTCAATGCGCCCACATGTATTTACTAAAGAACTGTTGCAGATTAAAAATGCAGTAGATACGCTTGCGCAAACAACTTTTACGACTTGTTTACTAAATTTATATCGAGACGGTAAAGACAGTAATGGTTGGCATGCAGACAATGAAAAAGAACTAGGCCAAAACCCTATAATTGCTTCCATTACCCTTGGAGAAGAACGTTTTTTCCATTTAAAACACAGAACCAACAAAAATTTAAAACATAAACTTTTGTTGGAACATGGTAGTCTCTTACTTATGAAAGGAGCAACACAACACCATTGGTTACACCAAATACCTAAAACTGCTAAACCTATTCAAGAGCGAATAAACCTAACCTTTAGGGTGGTGTATTAAATGTTACTCAAAAACTTCATTTAGAACTTTTGCTAGACGCAATCCGCCTTTTTGCAATTGTGTTTCTACAAGTCCCCAATATTTATAACTATAGGCATACCCTAGTTTCTCTCCAACCTCAACAGAAGCATATAACTCTGTTGCTAATCCTTTAGATTCTTCTACCCAGTCAAAAACAGTACCTTCTTGAATTTGCTTCTCCTCATCTTTGGTTAACTCTGGTAAGTTATCTGCAATCTCAGTGAAACTCATCCCGTAGTCATCAATCATATTACTATCCCAAAGTCGGTGTAAATTAGATCCTTTTCCAAACCACTGTATTTGTATATCATTACCGCCTTTATCCTCTTGCCTTCCCACATGCATGGGTTGGTGCAAGTCTCCTAATAAATGTACTAGAAATTTGAGGTAGAATACTTTATCTTCTTGCGAACTATTTTTATCTTTTACGATTGCAGCACATTTTTGAATTCCCATAACGATATCTCCGTATGGGCTAGGTGCTACTTCCGTATATTTTTTATCTGCAGGGTAATTTACATAATGCCAAGCACTAAACTCTCTATACTTTTTATCAGATTTTATATCGTCTGCATAGGTAGAAACTAAAGCTAAACTTTGTCCATCTAACAATTTTGCAATTGCTTTCTTCGCTTTTCTGCTTAGATGGCGTTGTGCAACTTCACCTGTTGTTCTATGTCCTGTTTTAGACCACTCTCCATCCGTAGAAAATACAAATTGAATGGATAGGGTTAATAATAAAATGGTAATTTTCTTCATCAATTTAAAATTTACTCAATCTTTACATTTTTAAAGCTCAAAAATAAACAATACAACCTTAATGCATGATTAAGTCGTATATAGTTTTTAATATTTTAACTAAAAGTGCACACGCGTGATTTTCAAAAAAATTAAGTCTCCAATTCTACGGTATTTACTTCTAGCAGTAATAGGATTACTCCTCTTATTTATCCTATTCATTCTTAGTATTCGTATAGGATTATGGGGAGAAATACCTAGTAAAAAAGAGTTAGGAAATCTGGAATATCAAAAAGCAAGCGAAGTCTATGCTGCAGATAGTACGCTTATTGGCAAATATTATCTTTTTGATAGGCAACCCATTCCGTTTGAAGAATTTCCTAAAAATCTTTTAGAAGCACTAATTTCTATTGAAGATGAACGTTTCTATTCTCATTCTGGTGTAGACTATCCTAGTTTAATGCGGGTAGCTTTCAAATCTATATTAATGCAAGATAAAAGTTCTGGTGGAGGTAGTACTATCACCCAGCAACTTGCAAAAAACCTATATCCCAGAGAAGAACGTAAAAACACCAATATTGCCGTAGATAAAATTAAAGAGATGTTTATAGCCGCTCGTCTAGAAGACATTTACAGTAAAGAAGAGTTGCTTTATCATTATTTAAATACGGTGAGCTTTGGTGATAATACGTTTGGTATTGAGAGTGCCTCTTTAAAGTTTTTCAATAAAAAAGCTAGGGATTTAAATACTGAAGAAGCAGCCGTTTTAGTGGGGATGTTAAAGGCTACTTATGGATATAATCCTAGAGTATTTCCTGAAAATAGCTTAAAAAGAAGAAACTTGGTCTTGCAAGCTATGCAAAAAAACAATTTTATTTCAGCTACAGAAAAAGATAGCCTTATCGCTTTACCTTTAAAACTAGATTATAAAGAATTTAATTACAATGATGGACTTGCACCATATTTCAGAGAAGAAGTCCGCAAGCAATTGTTAGCTTGGAGTAGTACACAAAAAGAGCAGGGTCAGGAATATAACATTTACACTTCTGGTCTAAAAATCTATACGACCTTAGATTTTAAAATGCAACAACTAGCAGAAGAAGCTATGGTTGCACATTTGTCTACTTTGCAAAAAGATTTTGAAAAGAGTTATGGTAAAAATGCTCCTTGGCTTACCAATAAAAAACTCTTAGATAAGCTACTCAAAAGAACAAACGCTTATAAAAAGCTTAAAAAGGAAGGCCTCTCAGAAGATAAAATAATAGACTCTTTAAGCATCAAAAGAAAAATGACGCTCGCAGGTTGGGAGGGCGAAAAAACAGTTGAAGCCAATACATTAGATAGCTTGCAACATTATTTAAAATATTTAAATACAGGATCTTTAGGAATAGACCCAACTACGGGAGCTGTAAAAACTTGGATTGGCGGCGTAAATTTCAAATACTTTAAATACGACCATATTTCACAGAGTAAACGCCAGGTAGGTTCTACATTCAAACCCATTGTGTATACAGCCGCGTTAGAAAACGGAATAGCTCCCTGTACGTATTTTTCTGCACAAGAGGTAGCTTATGAAAATTTAAAAGGATGGTCCCCAAGTAATTCTGGCAGCAAAGACGAAGCCTACTTAAACTATTCTATGGAGCAAGCATTGAGTAACAGTGTTAACACCGTAGCCGTAAAAGTATTAGAAGAAGTTAGTGTCTTAAAGGTTATACGACAAGCTAATAAAATGGGTATTCTAGAAAAATTACCTAGCGAACCTTCTTTAGCTTTAGGAACAGGAGAAATAAAAATCACAGAACTTGCGGGAGCATACGCTTCTTTTGTAAATAACAGCAAGCCGGTGACTCCATTTTTAATTCAGACCATTAGTAACAGTAAAGATTCTATTTTAGAAACTTTTAAACCTAAAATTGCCGATACCGAAGCATTTTCTTCTGAGACCAGACAAACCATGATAGAAATGATGAAGGAAACTATTAATTCTGGTACAGCTTCTAGACTAAGAGACGCTTACAATTTACCGAATGCTATTGCTGGTAAAACCGGAACTACACAAAATAATAAAGATGCCTGGTTTGTAGGGATCACTCCAAAGCTTGTACATATTACTTGGGTAGGATTAGACAATCATGAATTAGGTTTTAAAAGTACTAGTTTAGGGCAAGGAGCAAATGCCGCCCTACCTATGTTTGCCTTATTACTGCAAAAGCTGAATAAGGATAAAGAATTTAATGCAATTACTAAAGCACAGTTTGAAACAACCTCTGACGAAGTATTGCAAAACCTCAACTGCGATCCTATAAAAAAAGACGGTTTCTTAAAGCGTTTATTTAAAAATCCTGACAAGAAAAAGACCAAAAAGTTTAAATCCAATTAAATATAAATAAATATTTATTAAACTTTATTTAGTTTTATTTTAATTTTATTAAAATAATATATACTTTTGTTACTAAACAAACCTGTTTAGTATATGAAAAAGTTGCCTGTGTTCTGTCCTAGTTGTGAAAGCAACTTATTAGTTAGTGAACTTTCGTGCTCTAGTTGTGATACTGTCATTTCTGGAAAATTTGACCTTCCTCAAATACTTCAACTATCTGCTGAGGATCAAGAATTTGTATTGCAGTTTGTTTTAAATAGTGGAAGTCTAAAAAAGATGGCCATTCAAATGAACATCAGCTATCCTACCATGCGGAATAAGCTAGATGACATCATTACATCCTTACAAGCTAATTCAAATTCTTAAGCATGAAAACAGTCTTATTCAATCCTTTCAAAAAGTATCAAGAAAATTATTTATTTATACTTGGACTTGCTGCAACTCTTTTAGGTTCTTATCTGGGATACTTTTTTAATGTACGTTATGATGGAGTTCTAGACGTGCATCTCGCAAATAATACAACCTCTTGGCAACCAGCCCTGGATAATTTGAGTAACATCGCCGTGCTAACTATTTTATTACTTGCCTTAGGAATGTATATGAACAGAAAGACACGGTTTATTGATATTCTGAACATCACTTTAATTTCAAGAATCCCCTTCTATTTAATTCCCTTTTTTAATGTAGGAGGTACTATGGAGCGTATCAATTCAGAGTTTTTAAATACATTGCTATCCGAACAAATTCCTGATTTTTCTACTCTTCCATTAAATTCAGTGCTTACTTTAGGAATATTTGCGCTTATCAGTCTCCTTTTTATCATTTGGAGTATCTCACTATTATTTAACGGCTTTAAAATTGCTACAAATGCAAAAAGCACAGTACATATTATTTTATTTTTCAGCTCAATCATCATTGCCGAAATTCTTTCTAAACTACTCATCACTAATCTAATTAACTCATGAAAAATCTCCTTATTCCGATTTTACTCTCCTGCAGTATTTTTTCATTTTCTCAAGTTATTGAAGAAGAAATTAAGCTTACCAACGCAACAATTGAGATACCTGGTACATTAACCTATCCTGAAACAAAGGGCAAGTTGCCTTTAGTTATATTCATCCACGGTTCAGGTAATCCAGACCGAAATGGAAACCAAAAAGGCACTCCCATGCAAAACAGCTATATTAAAGCTTTAGCAGATAGCTTAAATAATCATAAAATTGCTTTTTACAGGTATGATAAACGCTCCGCTAGATCTGAAAATTTGGAACTGTTAAAAGATCTAACGGTTTTAGATTTTGTAGCAGATGCTAAAGTAGCAATAGCCCATTTTAAAAACGATCAACGTTTTAGCGGCATTCATCTCATAGGACATAGCCAAGGATCATTGATTGCTATGTTGGCCGTAAACGAAGATATAACTTCATTAATATCTATGGCAGGCGCGGGACAAACTATTGATAAAATAATGGTGCAACAAATTTATGCGCAAAATCCAGAATTTGGGAAATTAGTTGAAGAGCATTTTCAAGAGCTAATGACAAAAGGTAGTATTACCACAGTAGATCCTAGTTTAGTCACCATGTTTCCACCACAAAGTCAAAATTTCTATAAAACTTGGGCTTCAATTGATCCTCAGAAAGAAATTAAAAAACTACAGATTCCTATACTCATCCTTAATGGTGATAAAGATATTCAGGTTGCTATTACTAACGCTCAAAACTTAAAAGTGGCTCAGCCAGAAGCAACTTTAATGATTATCCCTAACATGAATCATATCATGAAAGAAGAAGATGCTGAGGTTCAAGGGTATGAAGGATACCTTGATCCTAAATATCCTATTTCACCTAAAATGATAACGGCAGTGCTTCAATTTATTTCACAATAAGCAATAGCTAAGGGTTAATTTACAACTATAGGATACTTCTTTAATGTTTTATCACAAAATAAACCCTTAAATTTGAGAACCAACGAAACCAACCCTAATGTTCAAGTTCTCTATATGTTACCTCTTTTTCCTTGCTTCACTATCTATTATCGCCCAAAATGAGGACAAACACATTGCTATTAAATACATTCCTGAAATTCCGCAGATAGATGGTATTTTAGACGAAGGTGTCTGGGAAAAAGCAGAGAGTGCCACAAAATTTCAACAATATTTCCCATCAGATACCATACTTGCTCAGAAAGATACAGACATCAGAATGTTTTATGATGGCACTCATTTGTATATTGGTATTCGCTTAGAAACTTCAGGAAGCAACTATGTGACTCCATCTTTAAAAAGAGATTTTAGAGCTGGCGGAAATGACAATATAAGTTTACTATTTGATACATTTAATGACGGCACCAATGCTTTTCTATTTGGTATAAATCCGTTTGGAGTCATTCGCGAAGCCTTAATTTCTAATGGTGGTGGCAGCGATGGTGGTTTTAACACTTCTTGGGATGTAAAATGGAAGGGAGAAGCTAGAAGCTTTGACAACTATTATTCTGCTGAACTTGCCATACCATTAACCTCCTTCAAATTTAAAGAAGGAGAAACCAAATGGCGATTTAACAGTTATAGGTTTGATACACAAAATAACGAAACCAGTACTTGGGCTAAAATTCCGCAAAACCAATCTATTTATAGTTTGGCATTTATGGGAGAAATGACTTTTGAAAAACCCTTAGGAAAATACAGAACGCCTATTGCCATTATACCTTATGTAAATACGCTTGCACAGAAAGACTTTGAAACCAATGCCAGTAAGACCAATCTTAAGTTTGGGGGAGATGCTAAGGTAGCTATTGGTAATGGGATGAATTTAGACATCACTTTAAATCCTGACTTTTCTAATGTAGAAGTAGATAATTTATTTACTAACCTTACCCGCTTTGAAGTATCCTTACCTGAAAAGCGGCAGTTTTTTGTAGATAATAGCGACCTCTTTTCTAGTTTTGGTGGTAGCCAAGATGCGAATCCGTTTTTTTCCAGACGTATAGGTATCGCTAGGGACAAGAATAACAACTCTATAGAAAATAAAATTATTGGCGGCTTTCGTTTGAGTGGTAAACTAAGTAATGACTGGCGCTTGGGCTTTTTAAACCTACAAACGGCCGAGGATTTAGAAAATGAAATTCCCTCTAATAATAACTCCATGTTTGCCCTACAACGCAAAATATTCTCTAGATCTAATATTGGCTTGTTTTTTATCAACAGAGAAGCGTTTAAATCGTATGATTTTGTAGCTCAAGAAGATCGGTACAATAGAGTTTTGGGAGTTGATTATAATCTAGCTTCTGCTGACAATACTTGGAATGGTAAGTTTTACATGCATAAATCTTTTCAGCATGATTCCGATAATAAGGATATCTCTACAGGTGCCTATATATCTTACAATAGTAGAAAGTTTAATGTATTTTCCGATTGGGTATATATAGGAGATGACTTTAGATCTGACCTCGGTTTTATACGGAGAACAAATATTTTTAAGTTTGTAACGGGGTTTGAGCGTGTATTCTGGCCTACCGCAAGTAAAATTAACAGCCATAGTTTTGAAGTATTTCCTATATTCACCTTAAATCCGGAGCTTGATTTTAAAACAACAGATTACACGGTACGTGCTTCTTGGGGAGCTGAGTTTGTAAACCAGACCGACGTTAATTTCAGTGTAGATAGCAACTACACCTACCTTGTCAATGGGTTTGACCCTAGCCGAACTGCAGGTGCAATTCCATTACCCGCAAATTCTGAATACACGTATGCAACTGCCGCAATGAATTTTAGTTCTGATTCTCGGAAAGCTTTTTCCTATTCTTTAGAACAATCTTATGGGGCATTTTTTAATGGAACAAGAGCTTCTTCTGCCGCAGAAATGACTTTACGTCTGCAACCAAAAGCGGCAATCTCCTTGTTAGTGAGTTATGATAAGATAACACTGCCAGCGCCCTACTCTAGCGCAGATTTCTGGTTAGTAAGTCCTAGTTTTGAATTTACATTTAGTAAATCAATCTTTTGGTCTACCTTAGTGCAATATAGTAATCAGCGGAATAATCTAGGTTTCAATTCGCGCTTACAGTGGCGTTTTGCTCCCTTATCAGATCTATTCATTGTGTATAATGATAATTATATCGTAAACGATTTTGAACCTAGAAATAGGTCGATAAATCTTAAATTCACCTATTGGCTAAACATTTAAAAAAATAATATTGAGGTATAAAATACTTTGTTCCGATTTAGATGGAACCCTGCTTTCTACAAAGAGTGATGTTTCTGAACTCACCATATCAGAGATTAAAAGAATCAACAATTCCGTAAAGGTGTATTTAGTTTCGGCTAGAATGCCTAAGGCTATGACCTATCTACAAAAAGACCTAGGAATAGAAAATGAACCTATTGTTTGCTACAATGGGGCATTGATACTTCATGGAAGCACAATTTTAGATTCTGTTGCTATCCCCCTTCGAGTTTTAAAATCTATTTATAGCCTTGCCGAAGATCACGGAATTAAATTAGGACTTTATTATGCCGATGAGTGGTATGTTGAAGAAACGTCTGAGCGGGTTGAAAAAGAGATTAAGTACACCAAGGCAACACCAGAATTTAGGCCATCGCCAGCTACATTTCAAGATTGGCGCTCTAGAAAAATAGAAGGAGCACATAAAGTGATGCTTATGGGGACAAAGGCATCGTGCGATGCTATTTTCCCTGAGTTACAAAAAAACCATGATGATGCGATTGCTATTTACCGTTCTAACGATACATTAATTGAAATAGCACCAAAAAGTGTCACTAAGCTTTCTGCTATACAGAAATTATTACAAACAGAAGAAGCGCTAGCAGATGTCATAGCCTTTGGTGACAACTACAATGATATAGAAATGCTAGAACATGTTGGGTGTGGTGTTGCGGTAGGCAATGCTAGAACAGAAGTAAAAGCCATTGCTAATTATATTGCCGAAGAAAATACTGCACATGGCGTGGCCAAATTTATCCAAGAACATCTCAGAGATTAATTATATTTGGAAAAAATCATCCTTGATATTTTATATGTATGAATGAAGTTTTAATTACGAATGATGCGGTTGTTTTTGGATTGTTAGCACTTTGTCTAGGGTTTATTTTTTACACCTCCTCCATCACTACAGGTTTTTGGCGTAAATTCTATAGTATCGTTCCTGCGGTACTCATGTGTTACTTACTACCTGCTATTTTAGCAAGTTGTCGTATTATTTCGGATGATCTATCTCAGCTTTATTTTATGGCTAGCAGGTATCTCCTACCAGCTGCTTTAGTATTAATGACCTTGAGCATCGATCTTAAAGCAATTTCTAATTTAGGATCAAAAGCATTAATTATGTTTTTAACAGGGTCGGTAGGAATTATTATAGGCGGACCTATAGCCATATTGTTGGTTTCTATATTTTCTCCAGAAACGGTAGGTGGCAATGATTTTGATGCTATTTGGAGAGGCCTTTCAACCATTGCCGGTAGTTGGATAGGTGGTGGTGCAAACCAAGCAGCCATGTTAGAAATTTTCAAATACAATCCTGATGAATACGGCAAAATGGTATTGGTAGATATTGTTGTGGCTAACGTTTGGATGGCTGTTATACTATTTGGAGTAGGAAAAACAAAAGCAATAGATAAATGGTTACAAGCAGATACCTCTGCCATAGAAACCTTAAAACTAAAAGTAAGTGCATTTTCTGCAAAAATAACACGAGTGCCCACATTGCAAGATTATATGCTGATGTTGTGCTTCGCCTTTACAGCCGTAGGAATATCACATTTTTTTGGTGATTATATAAGTGATTATCTTACCAAGAACAGTAGTGCCGTAGCAGACCCTAGTAATTTCTTGTCTTTCTTAGGTTCTAATTTCTTTTGGATGGTGGTCATTGCCACCGCATGTGGCATCTTGTTATCTTTTACAAAAGCAAAAAATTATGAAGGTGCAGGTGCAAGTAAAATAGGTAGTATCTTTATTTATATTCTAGTGGCAACTATTGGTATGAAAATGGATCTTACTAAAATATTAGAAAATCCAGGATTGTTAGTTGTTGGTTTTATATGGATCTCTATACATGCCTTGTTACTTATTTTAGTAGCCAAACTCATCAAAGCACCATACTTTTTCTTGGCGGTAGGAAGCCAAGCAAACGTGGGTGGCGCTGCATCGGCCCCTGTTGTTGCTGCAGAATTTCATTCTTCACTGACCTCCGTTGGTGTTTTGTTGGCCGTATTTGGCTATGTAGTAGGTACAGGAGGAGCGTTACTTTGTGCTTATCTTATGGAAATAGCTTCCAAAATGTAATATTGTGTATAAATAATTCATGTACACGCGTATTTATATCGAATTGAAATAAAAAAATAGTGATATTTGCCCACCAAAATTAACACCATGAAGAACATTTTCTTACTGTCCTTAGTTGGACTTTTCTTGATTTCCTGTTCAGGAGATTCTAAAAATTCAATGACCGTAAACGGATCTATTAAAGGTTTAAAAAAAGGAACACTTTACCTTCAACAATTACAGGATACGGTTTTAGTAAACCTTGATTCCTTAGAAATTAAAGGAAACGGAGATTTCAGCTTTGAAGCGCCCATTGAAAATCCAGATATTTATTACCTGTATTTAATAAAAAATGATCATAACGATATAAATGATAGAATTACCTTCTTTGGAGAACCAGGTATCATTACCGTAGATACTGCTTGGGATACTTTTGATACCTCTGCAAAAATTACAGGTTCTAAGACTAATGAGAAATTAGAAGAGTATAAAAAAGGAATGTCAAGATACAACGCCAAGAATCTAGAAATTTTACAGATGCGTTTTGATCCCAAAGTAAATAAAGATTCTTTAGCTTTAGATTCTCTGATTAAGTTATCTGATAAAAATATTTACCGCAGCTATGCCTACGCGTTGAATTTTGCGTTAAACAACAAAGATTCTTACATTGCCCCTTACATTGCAGTTAATGAGGTTGCAGACGCTAATATGAAGTATTTAGATTCTATTCATAAAATGCTTACCCCTGAGGTTGCTGCTTCTAAATACGGAAAACAACTTAAAAATTATTTAGAGGATAAAAAGAAAGAAGAATAAATTCTTATCCCGCTATAAAACAAAAAACCATCCAATTACTTGGATGGTTTTTTTTTATTGAAGCTAAGTAATTCTTAACCTAATTTATTAAGTTTTTCAACTAAAACAGTAGCTTTTTCTTCTAATTCAGATTTAACACCATTCAAGTGCTTGCTTCTGCTTTCTACGTTTTTATTATTTACTTTAGCGATTAATTCATCAAAAACATTAATTGCTTCATCAATAAGTTCAGAACCTTCTTTAGAACTTTTTTTGCCGTTTGAAGCTTCCCAGAAATATACTGCTTCTATAATATCTCCTAGAACGTAATTAATATCTTTCTTTAAATCTTGTATACTTGCCATTTTACTAAATTTTATTTTTTGCAAAAGTAATCTTTTTACAAGTATATCAGCACATTAAAGCACTTTTATATCGTAACCTCTAAAAGAGTAGCCCCGTTAGATTTTAATTCGATTGATTTTGAATTAGCAGAAACCAAAACAGTTTCTCCTTTTTTAATGCTAGCTTCTCCAAATTCATTCACTACCGTTGCGGCACCAGACACACACATAAAAATTGTAAAAGAATCTCTATTAGAAATATCTTGTGTTAAATCTTTAGTAAGTTTAATGTAATTTGTCTTGAAATACGGACAGTCTACCATCTCATTTACGGTATCTGTAGTAGTATCATACGCTACTTTAAAATCGTCTTTCTTGGTATAATCCATAGCATCGAGTGCCATTTCTGTATGTAACTCACGTAAATTACCTTCTTTATCTTTTCTATTAAAATCAAATACACGGTAGGTAACATCAGATGTTTGCTGAATTTCAGCAAGCACTACTCCTGCGCCTATTGCATGTATTTTTCCCGTATTGATAAAGAATGTATCTCCTTCTTTTACTTTCTCGTAATTTAAAAGATCTAGAAGTTTATCGTCTTCTATGCTTTTCTGATATTCTTCTTTGGTTACATCTTTATTGAAGCCAACAATTAAATCTGCTCCCTCATCAGCATCCATAATATACCACATTTCTGTCTTTCCGAAAGAATTATGACGCTTTTTAGCAAGCTCATCATTAGGGTGTAATTGAATAGACAAATCTTGTTTAGCGTCAATGAACTTAATTAATATCGGAAATTCTTTTCCAAAACGCGACACTACACTCGCACCTAAAACTTCCTCTGCATTAGTATCTATTAAATCTTGCAGTGATGTTCCTGACAAATCGCCATTTGCAACCACAGATATATCTCCTTTAACAGTAGATAGTTCCCAGCTTTCACCAGTAATATCATTTTCAATAGGTTTACCAAAAATGTCACCTAATTTGGTTCCGCCCCACAGACGTTCTTTTAAGATTGGATTAAATTTTAAAGGATATAAATTCATGATTTCAAATTTAACTTGTTCTGTTTTATTTATTCATTATTGCCAGTGTAAGTAACAAAATTTCTTGGAGTCTCATACAAAATTACCTCCAAATCTTTATCACTTGCAAAATGCGGTCTTAATTTATCATAAATCACCACCGCTATATTTTCTGCGGTAGGGTTTAAATTTTTAAACTCAGGAACCTCTACATTAAGGTTCTTATGGTCAAAAGCATTCTCGATTTCGCTTTTAATCAAATCTTTTAAAATCTTCACATCAATAACAAACCCCGTTTCAGGATCTATTTTACCCGTAATACTCACAATAAGCTCATAATTATGACCGTGAAAATTCGGATTATTACAAAGTCCAAAGATGGCATCATTTTTTTCAAAACTCCAATCAGGATTGTACAAACGGTGAGCAGCGTTAAAGTGTGCCTTTCTACTTACTTTTACTTTCATGATTCAAATTTATGTTGCGTGATGTAACTGTAGAATTTTTCAAATATAATCTTAAACCAAGCGGTATAGTGTCCCGGATTTGCAGCAATATCATTTTTGACATCTTCCGGTAGCATCCATTTCCAGTCTGCTACTTCTTCTGGATTAATTTCTGGAGAATGATCAGAATACCCCACCATAACATGATCAAGTTCATGTTCTGTTAACCCATTATCAAAAGGAGCTTTGTATATGAATGAGAAGAGTTCTTTTAGTTCTGCTTGGAAACCCATTTCTTCTTGCAGTCTTCTTTTTCCTGCTTGAATATTAGTTTCTCCCACGCGCTGATGACTACAACAGGTATTGGTCCAAAGTAGCGGTGAGTGGTACTTATGTGCTGCGCGTTGCTGCAACATAGTTTCGCCCTTCTTATTCATGATAAACACAGAAAAGGCACGGTGTAACACCGCTTTTTCATGTGCCTCCATTTTGGGCATGGTTCCTATTTGTTCATCAGATTGATTTACAAGGATTACGTGTTCTTCTTTCAATTTTCTTTTTTTTTAATCTTAGCAATGATGACGTATGCCATCCTTACAAAAATAACATCTTTATAGGATATAAAAAGTTTAAGAAAAAATAAATAAGAAGATTGTAACTAAAAGAATGATATGAATGCGCCTTAAAAAATTTTAGAAGAAACGAGGTGATTTTAAATTCCCCTTAGTTTTAATGAAGTCGTAACGCAATACAATTTCAAAAGAACCATCATTAAAACTTGTGTTTCCTAAATCTGTAGTCTCTCGATCATAAGCAATCCCAATTAGGAACCCTTCCGAAACATTAAAACCAACCATACCACTTACGGCGGCACTCCAACGGTAAGCAGCTCCTAAAATTAATTTATCATTAATCATAAAGTTTGCAGAAGCATCTACTTGTAATGGCGCACCTTGCACTAATTTGGTTAATAAAGCTGGTTTAAACTTTAAATTAGGATTTAATTCCCAAACGTAACCGGTAATAAAATAAAAGTTCATTTGTTCCTTAGCAGTGGATAGCGAAGATTCGTCAAAGTGTGAAGTTTCTAAAAAGCGAGGCACAGACAATCCTGCATAAAACTTTTCCGTATGATAGTAAACCCCTGCGCCTATGTTAGGAGACAATCGGTTACTAATATCCTGTTGTAATGTTTGATCAGCTGCATACTGGTTGAGTTCAGAATATCTAATATCTAATAAATTGATACTTCCTTTTAGTCCAAAACTTATTTTTGCCTCGGTAGAAACGGGAATGGTATACGAGAAATCTACATCAAAATTAGTTTCAGAAGTTGGCCCAATTTTATCATTGACGATAGACAGTCCTAAACCTACTCCTCTATACCCTATTGGAGAATGCACATTAAATGTTTGTGTTGTGGGTGCCCCATCTAACCCTAACCATTGAGACCTGTGCAATAAACCAACGGACATATGCCCTCTTGAGCCTGCATAACCAGGGTTTACACTCACCGTATTATACATATATTGCGTGTATTGTGCATCTTGTTGCGCAGTAACACTTGTGGTATGTAAGAAGCCTACTAAGCATAGTATGCCAAAAACCCATTTGTAATAAGAGGTATTAAGATGTAAGGTTTTCATACTATCTGTTTATATAAATATATCCTGATTTTGATTTCATAGTGCCCGATGCATCTCCATAATCTAAAATATAGAAATAAGTACCTACAGGCAACATATTGTCTTTTTGTACCGTAACACGGCCATTAGAACTTCCTGTAAAAATGTTCCCTTGGGTGTTATACGCTTTTGTAACAAACACTAACACACCCCATCTGTTGTAAATTTTGATGGTATTGTTTGGGAAATTTTCTAACCCAGAGATCGTCAAGTAATCATGTACTCCATCTCCGTTTGGCGTAACCACGTTAAATACTTCTACTTCTTCGTCTGTCGAGAACTCCTCTAAATCTAGATCTAAGTAATTAGGTATTCCGTTACCATCCGTATCATCATTTGCATAATCTCCGTCAAGATTTAAATCTTCATCTGCTGTAAAAATACCATCATCGTCATCATCGGTATCTCTATAATCAGACTCATCATCTTCATCCGTATTCGGTAAATCTGTAAATGGATCATCTACTTCATCATTAACGTCAATATCTATGGTTGTATTGCCTTCAAAACCATCATCTAGACCATCATTATCTTTATCAGAACCGATAAATACCACATCTGGAATACCATCATGATCATGATCGTGTGCTTCTATATAATCTGGCACATTGTCATTATCACTATCATCATCTAAATAATCTGGTAAATCTTCAAAATCCGTGTTTACTGGAATTATTCCTAAGTTACCATCTTGCTCATAGGCATCATCTAAGCCATTGTTATTAGCATCTTCTCCACTAGGAGCTATATAATCTGATGTAGTTTGTGCTTCCACATTATCTGGAATACCATCATCATCACTATCAATATCTAAATAATCTGCAATACCATCACCGTCAGAATCTGTTGGGTTTGTTGCCGGATCATTATCATTGTCGGTGTTCAAGTCTTCCCAAGCATCTAAAATTCCGTCATCATCACTATCTAAATCTACCTGATCTGTAGTAATTACGGTAATGGTGGCGGTACTACAATTCCCTAGTGTATCACAAACGGTGTAGTCAAAGGAATCTGTCCCTGAAAAATCAGTATTAGGTGTATAGGTAATTACATCATCAGAAGGATCATTGGGCGTACCATTATCGTCTACAACCAAAGAACCATTGGTAGGTGTAGTTACGGTAAGCGTACCCACTGTTGGTAGGTCATTATCGTTCGCACCCCAATTATCTATGGTAATAGGCATATTTTCTTCTGTAGTCACCACGTCATCAAAGGTGTCTACAATAGGCAGTACCTCTACTGTAACCGTAGCGGTACTACAATCGCCAAACGTATTACAAATGGTATACGTAAAAGTATCCTGACCATTAAAATCTGGTGTAGGAATATAAGTTAGTATATCATCTGAAGGATTATTGGGCGTACCATTATCATCAATAACAATAGTTCCATTTGCAGGATCGGATGTTGTTAAAGTTCCTGCAACTGGCAATTCTGTATCATTATCAAGGATAGGAATTACCACTGAGTCGTCTTCATCTACGGTGGCTACATCATCTACTAAATTAGCTGCCTGACTCATACAAACTACCGTAAAAGAAGGAAGGTTTTTAGCATTTCCTGCTTTTACTAAGGTCGCTAAATATCGGATAACATCCTTAGTAGCTGTAATCTGAGGAGCTATTTGATCTCCTGTTAATGCGGGAGACCAGCTTATATTTGCACCCACTGGGACATTTGCTGTAATATCTAATGTTACCTCGTTATTAGGCGATTCGCAATCTGTTAGGATAAAATAACTTGTGGCATTCTTACCGCAAGTAGTTCCATCATAGGTTGCAAAATATACACCTGGCTGATTTACTTCATAGAAGAAATCTGTACCTAGAACCGTATTGGTATCTGAGGCATTGTACCATTTGTAATTATTTTCATCTGTACTATTCGGTGCTTGTAGTAAAAATTGGGCACTTGCCCAATTAGAACATAGCAATCCGAAAAGGATAGCGAATACAAGCTTATATGTGTTGATTGATCTCAAACTATGGTCTTCTGTTTATTCGCTTTAATTATTTTACTACAAAAACTACATTAATTAATGAATTGTAATCTGTTGGTTGGTTTTGAATCTGATATGTTAAGTTTCCATTAGCATCGATAGACATTCCTGATACTGCTGTACCATTACCAAAAACTGCTGGATCTGCATATGTAACATAGTAATACAATTCTGTTCTCGTATAAGTTGGCAATGCACTAGGTGCACCTGCACTACCTACTGTTGGAGAACCATATTGTTGGATATACTCATCATACAAATCAATCGTAAATGTTCCATTTGTTGAAACATCAACGGCAATTGAAGGTGGATAGAAAATTCTAGCCGCCTTAGAGGTAATTGGCGCGATAGCCTGAATCACTTCTTGCACTGTAGTTTCATTTGTTGGGGAAGCTTCACCTCCTTGATCTACATCAATTGGAGTTCTTAATAAAACTTCGTCATCATATTGATCATCTGTTCCTAATGCTGATAATGCAACGTTTCTTGCTCCACCACCATCAGTAATTCTTAAATTAGTACCTACGACAGCAAAAGCTGTGTTGTATTCGTTTGAAGGATCTGAATCGGCATCATTGACGTTAATGGTAGCACTATTACCTCCTGAAATACTTATGGTTCCTGGGTTTGTACCAGCAGTTAAGGTTTGATCATCAGAGGCAGGGTCTCCTGCATCTCCTTTATCTCCTTTTTGACCATCTTGGCCATTCTGACCTGCTGGGCCTTGTTGTCCTTGAATTCCTTGTGGACCTGTAGCTCCTCTTTCACCTTGATCTCCTTTGTCACCTTTTTGACCATCTTGGCCATTTTGACCATCTTGACCTGGCTGACCTGCTGGTCCTTGTTGCCCTTGAGCTCCAGCTGGACCTGTTGCACCAGTATCTCCTTTAGGACCTGTTGCTCCTGTTAGACCTTGGATTCCCTGATCTCCAGTATCTCCTTTTTCTCCTTGAATACCCTGAATTCCTTGATCTCCTTGGTCACCCTTTACTCCTTGGTCACCCTGAATACCTTGGATTCCCTGATCTCCAGTATCTCCTTGAATACCCTGAATTCCTTGATCTCCTTGGTCACCCTTTACTCCTTGATCACCTTGAACACCTTGGATTCCTTGATCTCCTTGGTCACCTTTTACTCCTTGATCACCCTGAATACCTTGGATTCCCTGGTCTCCAGTATCTCCTTTTTCTCCTTGAATACCCTGAATTCCTTGATCTCCTTGGTCACCCTTAACTCCTTGGTCACCCTGAATACCTTGGATTCCCTGATCTCCAGTATCTCCTTTTTCTCCTTGAATACCCTGAATTCCTTGATCTCCTTGGTCACCCTTTACTCCTTGGTCACCCTGAATACCTTGGATTCCCTGATCTCCAGTATCTCCTTGAATACCCTGAATTCCTTGATCTCCTTGGTCACCCTGAATACCTTGATCTCCTTGGTCACCTTTTACTCCTTGGTCACCCTGAATACCTTGGATTCCCTGATCTCCAGTATCTCCTTTTTCTCCTTGAATACCTTGGATTCCTTGATCTCCTTGGTCACCCTGAATACCTTGGATTCCCTGATCTCCAGTATCTCCTTTTTCTCCTTGAATACCTTGGATTCCTTGATCTCCTTGGTCACCTTTTACTCCTTGGTCACCTTGAATACCTTGGATTCCCTGATCTCCTTGGTCACCTTTTACTCCTTGAATACCTTGGATTCCTTGATCTCCTTGGTCACCCTTTACTCCTTGGTCACCCTGAATACCTTGGATTCCCTGATCTCCAGTATCTCCTTTTTCTCCTTGAATACCTTGGATTCCTTGATCTCCTTGGTCACCTTTTACTCCTTGGTCACCTTGAATACCTTGAATACCTTGGATTCCCTGATCTCCAGTATCTCCTTTTTCTCCTTGAATACCTTGGATTCCCTGATCTCCTTGGTCACCCTTTACTCCTTGGTCACCCTGAATACCTTGAATTCCCTGATCTCCAGTATCTCCTTTTTCTCCTTGAATACCCTGAATTCCTTGATCTCCTTTTACTCCTTGATCACCTTGAATACCTTGGATTCCTTGATCTCCTTGATCTCCTTGGTCACCTTTTACTCCTTGAATACCTTGATCTCCTTGGTCACCTTTTACTCCTTGAATACCTTGATCTCCTTGAATACCTTGATCTCCTTGGTCACCTTGAATACCTTGGATTCCCTGGTCTCCAGTATCTCCTTTTTCTCCTTGAACACCTTGGATTCCTTGATCTCCTTGGTCACCCTTTACTCCTTGGTCACCCTGAATACCTTGGATTCCCTGATCTCCAGTATCTCCTTTTTCACCTTGAATACCTTGGATTCCCTGATCTCCAGTATCTCCTTTTTCTCCCTGGATTCCTTGAATACCTTGATCTCCTTGGTCACCTTTTACTCCTTGAATACCTTGGATTCCTTGATCTCCTTGGTCACCCTTTACTCCTTGATCACCCTGAATACCTTGGATTCCCTGGTCTCCAGTATCTCCTTTTTCTCCCTGGATTCCCTGAATTCCTTGATCTCCTTGGTCACCTTTTACTCCTTGGTCACCTTGAATACCTTGGATTCCCTGATCTCCAGTATCTCCTTTTTCTCCTTGAATACCTTGGATTCCCTGATCTCCTTGGTCACCCTTTACTCCTTGGTCACCCTGAATACCTTGAATTCCCTGATCTCCAGTATCTCCTTTTTCTCCTTGAATACCCTGAATTCCTTGATCTCCTTGGTCACCTTTTACTCCTTGATCACCTTGAATTCCCTGGTCTCCAGTATCTCCTTTTTCTCCTTGAATACCCTGAATTCCTTGATCTCCTTGGTCACCCTTTACTCCTTGGTCACCTTGAATACCTTGGATTCCCTGATCTCCAGTATCTCCTTTTTCTCCTTGAATACCCTGAATTCCTTGATCTCCTTGGTCACCTTTTACTCCTTGATCACCTTTAATACCTTGGATTCCCTGATCTCCAGTATCTCCTTTTTCTCCCTGGATTCCCTGAATTCCTTGATCTCCTTGGTCACCTTTTACTCCTTGGTCTCCTTGAATACCTTGGATTCCCTGATCTCCTTGATCACCTTTTACTCCTTGGTCACCCTTTTCACCCTGAATACCTTGTGGTCCTGAATCTGCATCAACCCAAGTGTATACACCTGAACCATCTGTAGCCAAGACTTGACCATTAGTACCTCCGGTAGGTAATTCTATTTCGTTTTGATCGTCTTTATCACCATCTACATAATTAACGGTGTAATTACCAGCAGTATCATCGGTTACAGAAATATCTCCTGTTCCAATTACAGTTTCTCTGTAATCAGATAAGTCAATTGCTGCTGCCGTTGGATCATTACTCAAAGTAAGGTTATCACCAGATAAACTTAAATCTTGAATTTCATTAGTTATGCTTGAATCTGCATCGCGAATGTCAATAGTGGTATCACTTCCTCTTTCTAAAGCTATATTTACTGTTTCATTCGTAGTAACAACTGTACTACTGATACCTTGATTATCACTGCTATTTGTGGCTAAAGCTTCTATCGCTTCTTGTACATTGGCAGCTCCTAAAGAAGATGCAGCATCATCATAAGTGACTTCTGATGCATTTTGATCATCTGTACCATCAAAACTTGTGGTCGTATTATCTTCGGATACATAATCAAATATGCCATCTGAATTTGCATCACTTAATGTAGTTACTGTTTCATTAATATTTACATCCGTAATTCCTGGCTCTGAAATCGTTGCTATAATATGTCCTGTTACCGTATTAGTGACACTAATATCATCATCCGATAAACTGGAAGCATCAATTAATTCCCAGGATCCTGAAGTAGCATTCCACTGCATTAATTGACCATCGGTAGTACCATCGGCTAATTTTGAAAGAGTAACGGCATTATCTGCTAATTGAGTAGCAGTAATTCCTCCATCAGAAACGCCTAATGTATAAGGTACTGCTTGAGAACCATCTCCAGAACGAGTTAAAGTTGTATTTGTAGCCCCAACAACCTCATTACCAACGATACCATCATTCTCTGTTACAGTAACTGATCCAAGATCAACTAATGTCCAAGTGGATGTTGCTCCATCCCATTGCATTACTTGCCCATCTAAAGTACCATTGGCTAATTTTTCTAAAGTAACTGCTGTATTTGCAATATCTGCACTTGCAATAGTACCATCTACAATCTCTGTAGTTGTAATAGCATTATCTGCCATTTTTGCATTCGTAATAGCATTATCTGCTATCTCTAAAGTAACATCATTTAATGTTGAATTGGCTCCACCAGAAACTACAATATCCGTAGAAGAAATTGTTCCATCACCTATTATATCTGTAGGATCTACTGTTACGGTATATTCCGTATTGTTGCCTGTTGTAGTATTCGTAATATTTACACCTGTTCCTTCTACAACTGAAGTTGTTTTTTGATTTGCGACTATTGTCGGTTCTAAATCTAACGCTGTAGAAGCTTCACCATTTATGGTACTTACTAATTCGTTATTGGTATCTAAGGATAATTCATTACTATTTATAATAGCAACGCCCACACCAGTAACTCCATCTACAGTCGTAGATAACGTATTTACTGTACTTGTATTGGAAACCGTTGTTACTGGAACTAAAGTAGCTTTATCAATCCACTCTACAGCACCAGTTGCATCAGTAACCAATACTTGGTCATTTCCTCCTGAAGAAATATCTTCTGTTAAAATTGTACCGTTTACTATGTTTTCTGTTTGAACAGCATTATCTGCTAACTTATCATTAGTCACTGCATCTGATGCTAATTCTATAGTACCAACTGCTCCTGCAGTAATCTCTAAGGTGACATCTTTAAAAACTGAATCATCCCCTCCTGTTACGGTTAAGTCATTAGATGAAATTGTACCATCTGCTATGGCTGCTTCATTTACTTCTAAGGCTCCCGTTAAAGTATTTTGAGATAAACCTGCTCCGGCTACATCTGAATTAATTGTTGCTGCATTTACTGCATCTGCTGCGATATCTGAAGACTCTACTGCTCCTGCTGCTATTTTTCCTGTAGTGATGGCATCATCTGCAACGTCTAAAGTAACATCCTTAAATAAAGAATCATCTCCACCAGTTATATCAATTGTATTACCCGTAGATGATATTGTACCATCTGCTATGGCTGCTTCATTTACCTCTAAGGCTCCCGTTAAAGTATTTTGAGATAAACCTGCTCCGGCTACATCTGCATTAATTGTTCCTGCATTTACTGCATCTGCTGCGATATCTGAAGACTCTACGGCACCTGCTGCTATTTTTTCCGTAGTGATGGCATCATCTGCAACATCTAAAGTAACATCCTTAAATAAAGAATCATCTCCACCAGTTATATCAATTGTATTATCCGTAGATGATATTGTACCATCTGCTATGGCTGCTTCATTTACCTCTAAGGCTCCCGTTAAAGTATTTTGAGATAAACCTGCTCCGGCTACATCTGCATTAATTGTTCCTGCATTTACTGCATCTGCTGCGATATCAGCACTTGCAATAGTACGATCTACAATCTCTGTAGTTGTAATCGCATTATCTGCCATTTTTGCATTCGTAATAGCATTATCTGCTATCTCTAAAGTAACATCATTTAATGTTGAATTGGCTCCACCAGAAACTATAATATCCGTAGAAGAAATTGTTCCATCACCTATTATATCTGTAGGATCTACTGTTACGGTATATTCCGTATTGTTGCCTGTTGTAGTATTCGTAATATTTACACCAGATCCTTCTACAACTGAAGTTGTTTTTTGATTTGCTACTATTGTCGGTTCTAAATCTAACGCTGTAGAAGCTTCACCATTTATGGTACTTACTAATTCATTATTGGTATCTAAGGATAATTCATTACTATTTATAATAGCAACGCCCGCACCAGTAACTCCATCTACAGTCGTAGTTAGTGTATTTACTGTACTTGTATTGGAAACCGTCGTTGCCGGAACTAAAGTAGCTTTGTCTATCCACTCTACCGCTCCTGCAGCATTTGTAACCAACACGCGGTCATTTCCTCCTGAAGAGATATCTGTTGTTGCGATTGTACCATCTAAAATTTCAAGTGTTGTAATTCCTCCCGTAGCTACGCCTAAGGTATAGGGACTAATTTCTGATCCTGCACCTGATCGTATTAAAGTGCCGTCAGTAGCATTGGTTACTTCATTACCTACAATTCCATCATTCTCTGTTACGGTAACTGATCCTAAATCTACTAATTCCCATGTTGAACTAGTATTATTCCATCTCATTACTTGACCATCCGAATTACCATCAGCCAATTTTTCTAAAGTAACTGCTGTATCTGCAATATCTGCACTTGCAATAGTACCATCTACAATCTCTGTAGTGGTAATCGCATTATCTGCCATCTTTGCATTCGTAATAGCATTATCTGCTATCTCTAAAGTAACATCATTTAATGTTGAATTTACTCCACCAGAAACTACAATATCCGTAGAAGAAATTGTTCCATCACCTATTATATCTGTAGGATCTACTGTAACGGTATATTCCGTATTGTTGCCTGTTGTAGTATTCGTAATATTTACACCTGTTCCTTCTACAACTGAAGTTGTTTTTTGATTTGCTACTATTGTCGGTTCTAAATCTAACGCTGTAGAAGCTTCACCATTTATGGTACTTACTAATTCGTTATTGGTATCTAAGGATAATTCGTTACTATTTATAATAGCAACGCCCGCACCAGTAACCCCATCAACAGTCGTAGTTAATGTATTTACGGTACTAGTATTTGAAACCGTTGTCGCTGGAACTAAAGTAGCTTTATCTATCCACTCTACAGCTCCTGCAGCATTTGTAACCAATACGCGATCATTTCCTCCAGAAGCAATATCTTCCGTTAAAATTGTACCGTTTACTATGTTCTCTGTTTGAACAGCATTATCTGCTAACTTATCATTAGTCACTGCATCTGATGCTAATTTATCTGTTACAATAGCTAAGTCTTCTACCTTAAAAGGATCCGCTACAGTTCCTAAACCCGTAATAGTTACTTGATCGGCAATAGCATCAAAATCTGACTTATCAATCCACTCTACAGCACCAGTTGCATCGGTAACCAATACTTGGTCATTTCCTCCTGAAGCAATATCTTCCGATAAAATTGTACCGTTTACTATGTTCTCTGTTTGAACAGCATTATCTGCTAACTTATCATTAGTCACTGCATCTGCAGCTAATTTATTTGTTACAATAGCTAAGTCTTCTACCTTAAAAGGATCTGCTACCGTTCCTAAACCCGTGATAGTTACTTGATCCGCAATAGCGTCAAAATCTGACTTATCAATCCATTCTACAGCACCAGTTGCATCGGTAACCAATACTTGGTCATTTCCTCCTGAAGCAATATCTTCCGTTAAAATTGTACCGTTTACTATGTTTTCTGTTTGAACAGCATTATCTGCTAACTTATCATTAGTCACTGCATCTGCTGCTAATTTATCTGTTACAATAGCTAAGTCTTCTACCTTAAAAGGATCTGCTACAGTTCCTAAACCCGTAATAGTTACTTGATCCGCAATAGCATCAAAATCTGACTTATTAATCCACTCTACTGCACCAGTTGCATCGGTAACCAATACTTGGTCATTTCCTCCTGAAGAAATATCTTCCGTTAAAATTGTACCGTTTACTATGTTTTCTGTTTGAACAGCATTATCCGCTAACTTATCATTAGTTACTGCATCTGCAGCTAATTTATCTGTTACAATAGCTAAGTCTTCTACCTTAAAAGGATCTGCTACAGTTCCTAAACCCGTAATAGTTACTTGATCAGCAATAGCATCAAAATCTGACTTATTAATCCACTCTACTGCACCAGTTGCATCGGTAACCAATACTTGGTCATTTCCTCCTGAAGCAATATCTTCCGTTAAAATTGTACCGTTTACTATGTTCTCTGTTTGAACAGCATTATCTGCTAACTTATCATTAGTCACTGCATCTGCTGCTAATTTATCTGTTACAATAGCTAAGTCTTCTACCTTGAAAGGATCCGCTACCGTTCCTAAACCAGTAATAGTTACTTGATCAGCAATAGCATCAAAATCTGACTTATCAATCCACTCTACAGCACCAGTTGCATCAGTAACCAATACTTGGTCATTTCCTCCTGAAGCAATATCTTCCGTTAAAATTGTACCGTTTACTATGTTCTCTGTTTGAACAGCATTATCTGCTAACTTATCATTAGTTACTGCATCTGCAGCTAATTTATTTGTTACAATAGCTAAGTCTTCTACCTTGAAAGGATCCGCTACAGTTCCTAGACCAGTAATAGTTACTTGATCGGCAATAGCATCAAAATCTGACTTATCAATCCACTCTACAGCACCAATTGCATCGGTAACCAATACTTGGTCATTTCCTCCTGAAGCAATATCTTCCGTTAAAATTGTACCGTTTACTATGTTCTCTGTTTGAACAGCATTATCCGCTAACTTTTCGTTAGTTACTGCATCTGCTGCTAATTTATCTGTTACAATAGCTAAGTCTTCTACCTTAAAAGGATCTGCTACAGTTCCTAAACCCGTGATAGTTACTTGATCGGCAATAGCATCAAAATCTGACTTATCAATCCACTCTACAGCACCAGTTGCATCGGTAACCAATACTTGGTCATTTCCTCCTGAAGCAATATCTTCCGTTAAAATTGTACCGTTTACTATGTTCTCTGTTTGGACAGCATTATCCGCTAACTTATCATTAGTCACTGCATCTGCAGCTAATTTATCTGTTACAATAGCTAAGTCTTCTACCTTAAAAGGATCCGCTACAGTTCCTAAACCAGTAATAGTTACTTGATCGGCAATAGCATCAAAGTCTGACTTATCAATCCACTCTACTGCACCAGTTGCATCGGTAACCAATACTTGGTCATTTCCTCCTGAAGCAATATCTTCCGTTAAAATTGTACCGTTTACTATGTTCTCTGTTTGAACAGCATTATCCGCTAACTTATCATTAGTCACTGCATCTGCTGCTAATTTACCTGTTACAATAGCTAAGTCTTCTACCTTAAAAGGATCCGCTACAGTTCCTAAACCCGTGATAGTTACTTGATCGGCAATAGCATCAAAATCTGACTTATCAATCCACTCTACTGCACCAGTTGCATCGGTAACCAATACTTGGTCTACGCCACCTGAAGCAATATCTTCTATTAAAATTGTACCATTTACTATGTTTTCTGTTTGAACAGCATTATCTGCTAACTTTTCGTTAGTTACTGCATCTGCTGCTAATTTATCTGTTACAATAGCTAAGTCTTCTACCTTAAAAGGATTTGCTACCGTTCCTAAACCTGTAATAGTTACTTGATCGGCAATAGCATCAAAATCTGACTTATCAATCCACTCTACCGCACCAGTTGCATCGGTAACCAATACTTGATCTACGCCACCTGAAATAATATCTACTTCAACATCTCCTAGTAAAGCATTAGCATCTCCTGAAATAGTAATTGTTCCATTTGGTGAAGTTATATTACCATCGCCTTGAAGTGTAGAAACATCAACACTTACAGTACCCCCATTTTCTAACTGTAGTGTTAATTGATTTGTAAGCTCATCAAAACTAAAGTCCTGAAGTTGTTGATCATCGGAAGAAGTTAACTCCCAAGAATTTCCATCCCAAAAATAAATTGTTCCGGTATCTGTGTTTACATAAACATCGCCAATATCTGCTCCTGTTGGAGTTGTCATTCCTGGACTAGTGACATCTGTTCCGCTTAATACTTCACAATTACACTGATCTTCTAAAGTCACCGTAGTTTGCGAAATGGCAACAGTAGTCATTAATAGGAATACTAGTAAAAAGAAATTTTTAATCATGGGTGTGGGTTAACTTAAACTTTAATTGGGTACTTGTAAATAAGTAGGAGGACTACCAATAACTGATAGACACTTTTACTCTTTACAAAATTAACATTTGCTTATGCTAGGGGAAATAAATGTTGTGTATGTGTAAATTAGTAAGGTATAGCAAGTAATAATTGAGGTCTTGATTTTTAAAAAAGTGTATTTTATCGAACTCCTTAATGAAAACAGTGCTTGAGAAAGATTGAAATTTGCAGTAAACCAACTGATTAGTTTGTTTTTACGCGATAGGTTATTCTTCTATTCGTAATTACCGTGTAGTTTTTTATAATACTAAAAGGTGAGAATTCTGAAGTGGAATTTGAGATTGTAGCTGTTGACGTAATAAAATTACCCGCTGCAATCGTAAGCGGTCCAGTTATCACAAATTTAAATTTATTTGTAGTATCTGTATTACCATCTACATCTGTATAAGGACTTACTGCCGCAGATACATCTGCCGCAGAACCTTCAACTACGGTTGCTAAATAAATTTGTCCTTCTCCATAATCTGTAGTATATCCTAATTGATTATCTCCTGTAATAGCACTACCTTCATTAATATCTGTTAAAAATATTTCAATAGTAGCTCCTGGTCTTGACCAACCTTCTATAACTAAATTAGGTCCTGAAACAAATGCATTTGCAATTATTGGAAAATTCAGCAATCCGTTTGGCCCCGAATCTGCATCTGCAGCATCATTTATAGTGACTCCATCTCCTAATGCATTGGAAGCATCTAAATCAATACCTAAAGCATTCGCAGCCGTTCCATTAGCAAAAATGGAATTTTGTGAAATTAAATTTCCAGACGTAGCTCCTCCAGAAATAACAATTCCGGAGCCACCATTAGAGGCTATTATATTTTTTGAAATTTGAGAGTTATCACCATCTAGCTTAATTCCTGCATTTTCGATTACACCACTACATAGACCCCCATTTTGACCAGAATTTGTAATTGTATTTTCATTAATCATTAGATTACCTACATAACCGCTAGCATCAATACCAAGTGCACCAGCTTTTTCAATTAAATTACCTGTAATGTTAATACCAGAACCATTTTGTATCTTTATATTATCAAAACAAGTTCCTGTGCCATTTGTCGTTATTTGATTGCCCTGAATTAACGTACTAGCACCTCCATTTATTAATATACCTGCATCCGACGTAGTAGCAATATAATTATCACGTATAACAATTTCACCACCAACAACTTCAACTCCATAATCAATATTCCCTGAATTATTACCTTGAGCGTTGACACCTATAAGGTTTTCTGCTACTAAAGCATCTCCTGAATTTATACGAATTCCAGCATTATTATTTGCATATATTGATACATTCCTAATTACTGTATTGAGCGCTTGAATCCTTATTACATCTCCTGCATTTCTATGAATCTGAATTTCAGGATTGACAAAAGTTGTTAAGGTATTTGCAGAAACACCAACACTTGAGCCACCTGATCCAGTAGTTCCTATATTTGTATCTCCAGAATATGCTGTTTGCGTTCTTCCATCGATACTAGTATTATTATCTGTAATTACGGCTAAAGATTTAGCATTTGGAATGAAGATATCAAAAATACCTGATGCATAATTTGTATCGGCGGTTCTACCCTGAACATCACCCACAGGAGGAATCATAAATATAGAAATATCTTCTCCTGAAATTGGATCAAAAATTGAATTTGGTAAAATATCTAAATTTGTTTCTCCTAGGGTATTTGAATTTATAATAAATTGATTTAAAGATCCTTGACCATCCTCATTAGTATTGACTATTGTATTAAAATTAAAACCAAAATTCAAACCTACAATACCTTCGTTAGAAATATTTACAGTAGATACCGTTTTAGCATTATTTAGTGTACCTTCTCCTGAATCTGGAATGGAAGGATTTAAACCACCAATCCGATCTACACTAGTAAAACCAGTTATGGTTCCAAAATCCGAACGATATGTAGGTACTCCAAAACAGTCACTGCAAGTTATTCCATTATCTCTCGTTGATTTTACAGTAGCATTTACAACTCTAACGAGATAATTACCATTGGCCATACCTCCAAATACATATTGGCCTTGATCATCTGTTGTTGCTATATCCACTAAAGTGTTGCTAGAATTATACAATTCTACCGTAACTCCCTCAATTAATTCTCCCGAAGAAGTTGCCAAGGATCTACCCACACCACCTCCATAATTTATGTCCTCATATACTTTTCCCGTAATAATATTGGATGGTACTTTCAATAGCACAGCATTCATAATAACATAATCTTGTCCAACATTTACGGTAGTCGTAGCAGAACTTTCTCCTACCCCTATAAAAGTTGAAACATCAAAAGTATCTAAATCAAGTCCATAAGAAGTAGAATTATTTACAACTGGAAAAACTGTATTGTCAAAAATTGTTGAATTAAAAGGATTATTTTTAGTCACTCCATCATTATCTCCATCCCCTACTAAACGATTTGCTCCTGAACTTGGAGTACTAAAGGTCAGAGATTCATTATTTGCTAAAGTATCATCGCCTTCCCAAGATAATACCGTGGTTTTAGCTCCTAATGAGCCTATTGAGTAAAAACCACTCAAGGTAAATGTGCTTGTAGCAATTCCTGAAGGATAATTAGCCCCACTATCTCCCTTGTATCCCTCGTACAAATTTATAGTTACTGCAGGTAATGAAGACTCTTGATAAAAAACCATCATTGACCATCCCCCCATAACAGTTGATGTAGCACAATAGTCACCACCATTATCAATTGTAAGACCTGAAAAATCAAAAACATTCGTTGAAGGTGAAGCAATATTTTCTACCAATGAAGTGACATCTGCAACATAGCCATAAAATTGTAAGTTAGCGCCATTAAAACTTAAAGCCGAGCCATATATTTTTGATGCTTTTACATTAACTCCCTCAAATATGACATTATCATCCGGTACTTGACTCGAGTGCGACCAATATAAATATGCTTTATCTATCACTGCACCTGTAGGAATTGGAGAAAGCAATGTATTGGAAGATAAAGTAGTAATCGCACAAGCATTAGAATTATCTCCTGTCCTTAGTGATCCTCCAGTAGTTGAATAGTCATAGTAGCCATTAAATTCATCCATTAAAACTAATGGAGTGTTATTAGGTATAGGCACATCATTATCTGTTATCGTAATAGTTGCTGTTTTAGTATTTAAAGTTGCCCCTCCAGAAACATTGGAAAAATTAATAGTAAAGTCTTCTGTATTTTCACCATACTCATCATTTATTATCGGAACAGTTATTTGTAATGTCTGACCAGATGCTCCCGAAAACGATAAGCTGCCAGGGGTATTTGTAAAATCAATGCCATTAAGCGCTGAACCTTCTGCGGTAGAGTAATTAAAAGTAAAAGCAGAAGTATTTGCTCCAGAATAGGTAACATCAAAAATTGCATTTCCCACTTCTTCTACAACCGTGGTATTAGTTACGTTTATATTAATCATACAATAGCTTATGGCATCTACACTAAAAGAACTACCCGTACTAGAATTACCCCTAAATAAAAGATATTCAATAGTACGACTTGCGGTATAGGTTACATCAAATGTTGAACCAAGTGGTGTATTTGTTGAAGTGTATTGTACCAAATTGTTATAACCAGCAGTTTCTTCATCTGAACTATATATCAATAAACCAGCGTTATTTGTATTTCTACGCAATCTGATGGTTATTCGAGTCCCTGCTAAAACTGGATTCGCTAAATGAACTACCAATTGAGAATTATTATTATTGAAAACAGTAAATTGATTATTTGCTGGTCCCAATATACTATTGGTATTAGTAATATTAGCAGCAAAACTAGTTGCTGTTGCATACTCACTACTTGGACACTGTGCTTTTGCAATTTGTAGTGCCAAAAAAAACAGCACTAATGTTATTATTATTTTGTTAATCACGATAAAAATTTTGGTTAGTGCTAGAATAAAGCTATTCAACACCCAAAAATATGTATCCCTACGTCTGATTGGAAAATTTTGTTGTGTAGCTAGGCAAACTTGAAGTATATCCCTACAAAAATATTGTTAACGTATTGTGCTACTTTGTTAAATAAACTCAAATTAAGTTAAAAATAAAGGTAATTCGGCATAAAGCAAAAAGGCAGCTACCTTTAGAGTAGCTGCCTTTTTAATAGTATTCTGAGGGTTATTATTCTCTAATAATGAATTCTGATCTTCGATTTAAATCGTGCTCTTTAGAGGTACACCTAGAATTATTACCACAATTATTTACCAGCTTGGTTTCACCAAAACCTTCCCCTTCCAATCTGTCTTCAGAGATGCCTTTAGAAATCATATAACCGACAGTAGATTCTGCTCTTTTTTGAGACAACCATAAGTTATAAGCGTCCTTACCACGACTATCCGTATGCGAATTAACTTTGATCTTCAAACTTGGATATTTCTCCATCGCTGCAATAACTTTCTGAATCTCAATTTCTGCATCTGGTCTAATATTATATTTATTAAGATCGAAATAGATGGTACTTAATTGTAACAACTTAGCTAAATCATCACCAAAACCACCAGAAACATTATCACGTTCTAAGTAAAAATCGATCACTTTAGGTTCCCCATCAGACTCTCCCATATATTCTTCTGAAGGAATATAACCGTCTGTCATAGCACGAACAAAATTTCCTTGATCACAATCTATTACAATTTCATAGTAGCCGTTAGCATCCGTAAGCGTTTGTAAAATTTCAATATTATCTTCATTGATTACTTTCACCGTAGCCCCCACCAAAACTTGATTTGAGATTTTATCTCTTACAATACCTGAAATTTCTTGTCTACATTCTAACTGCAATGGGATGTTTTCTACAAAGCTATAGATGTCATCATTCCCTAATCCCGTATCTCTATTTGATGCAAAATAACCTGTTCTATCTTCTTCATTAAAGATAAACGTAAAGTCATCTAACTGCCCGTTGATAGGCTCACCAACATTTTTTACAGCTCCTGTATAGTCGTTGTCTCTAATTTTAGTCGCAAAAACGTCTAAACCTCCCAAACCTGGGTGACCTTCCGATGAAAAGTATAACACATCTTCACTAGTTACAAAAGGAAAAGTTTCTCTTGCCTCCGTATTTATAGTACTTCCTAAATTCTCCGGAGTACTAAAAGTTCTATCATCATTAATAGTTACTTTAAAAATGTCTGATTCCCCTAGAGTACCAGGCATGTCTGATGCAAAATATAATGTTTTTTCATCAGGACTCAACGCCGGGTGCGCAACAGAATAGCTATCACTATTAAAAGGAAGTTCTTCTAAATACGCTACTATACTGTCTTGGATTATAGCCCTAAAAATCTTTAAACGAATTACGCCGTCTTCATCTTTTGTTGACTTACCTTCTTTAAAATTATTTCTCGTAAAGTATATAACACTACCATCTCTAGTTGCTGCCACTGTAGATTCATGTAGTCTGCTGTTAATATTTTTATTCATTTTAACAACGCTACCCATCGATAAGCTATCGGCATTCACTTTATAGATATCTAAGAAATCTTTAGAATTCCAGGTATGTCTATATCTCGCTAAGTTCCCTGTATCTCTATCTGATGAAAACAACAAACCTTCTTTGTAATATGCGGGTGCAAACTCTGAATAGACCGTGTTAAATTCAAAAGAACCAATAGTATATCTTCCTGAGTTTTCTTTAATTTCTTTTCTATAATCTCTGTCTGCCGTAAAATTATTAGCTCTATAATCTCCAGAAGAAGTGATCTCCGAGAATTTTTTCATTAACTCATCTGCAGCTTCATATTCGCCTAAACTTCTTAAGGTTTGAGCATATCTAAAATAATAATCTGGAGTAACATCAGATTCAAACTCTGTTACCAATCTCTTGTAAATTTCAGATGCATTTTTATAATCAGCATTGAAATAATAAGAGTTTCCTAGATTTTTTAAAAGTTCTGCAGATACAAAACCTTTATCCAAAACTTTTTTATAAATATCTATCGCTGGACTAAATGAGAATTCATTGTATTTAGCATTAGCGCGTTCAAGACTTTTTTCTTGTGCGGATAAACTTCCAATTGAAATAAGTAGTAGAACTACTGTAAAAAGTATTTTTCTAACCATAATTGTAATTTAGAAGAAACGTGGTGACACTAATTTTTGGAATGACTTCATTAGCTCATATCTCAAAAAGATTTCAAAAGAACCATCATTAAATCTTGTAGAACCTAACTCCGTTGTTTCCTTATCATAAGCCAATCCAATCATGAACTGATCAGATATTTGAAAACCTGCCATAGCACTTACAGCCGCATCCCATCTATATGCAGCACCGAATGTAAATTTTTCGTTGTACATAAAGTTCGCAGATAAATCTACTTGCAATGGTGCACCACCAACTACTTTCGTTAAAAGTGCAGGCTTAAATTTGAATTCACTTGATAAATCAAAAACATATCCCGTAATGGCGTAAAAGTTAATACGTTCTTGCGCTAAAAAAGTGATAGAATTTGATTCTCTTGCTGAATTATCAAAGTGATCTGTTTCCAATAAATTTGGAGCAGATAAGCCTAAATAGAATTTATCGGTATGGTAATAAGCTCCTATTCCAAAATTTGGAGAAAACTTATTTTCTATATTATCTCCTGAAACAGCCTCACTATCAAAATTTCTAAGCTTATTGAAGTCTAAATTCAACAGGTTACCCCCAGCTTTTAAACCAAAAGATAATTTTGCAGTTTGTGACACATCAATTGTGTACGATATAACTCCATCAAAATAGGTTTCTTGAACGGTACCATTACCTATCTCATCATTTACTATAGATACACCGTACCCTAATCTACTATTTCTAATAGGGGAATGTAAATTTAATGTTTGTGAGGTTGGCGAACCATCTAAACCTACCCATTGCGATCTATACAAAGCTGTAACACTCAATTGGCCACGAGATCCTGCGTAAGCAGGGTTTACACTCATGGTATTGAACATATACTGGGTATATTGAGCATCTTGCTGCGCATTTGCGCTATCAAAGAATAGGGATGCTAATACTATCGGTACTAAAAAAATTAATTTATTCATAATATATAGTGTTCTCAATACTATTATTTACTTACATAGATATAACCACTATCGGTTACTCCTTTATTGTTAATATCTTCATATGTGAATATATAGAAATATACTCCTGATGGTAAATACTGTTCTTTAGAAACAGTAGATCTACCGTTTGAACGCCCGTCAAATACATTGTTCTGGTTATTATACCCTTCACCTTCGTACACAGCTATTCCCCATCGATTGAATATTTTAAGTGAATTATTAAATGCTGTATCCACATTTCTAATGAATAAGAAATCATTCTTACCATCACCATTAGGAGTTACCATTTGGTTCACCTCAATTTTAGCGTCTTCTTCAATATCATCAATAGGATCTAAATAATCAGGAGTACCATCACCGTCAGTATCATCATTGGTTGGGTCACCATCACCATTTGCATCTTCATCTGGAGTATTGATGCCGTCACCATCGTCATCTAAATCTCTATAGTTAACATCTTCTGTTCCGTCTGTATCTGGTAAATCATTTGCTGGATCGTTGATCTCATCATTAACATCAAAACCATCATTTACATCTGATCCTTCGTAACCATCATCTAAACCATCACCGTCAGTATCTACACCTGTGTAGGTTTGATCTGGAATACCATCAAAGTTAAAATCGTTTCCTTCATTGTTATCTGGAACTGAATCGTTATCAGAATCTAAATCGATATAATCTGGAGTATCCTCACCATCATGATTGTTTGGTGTTAATCCATCAGGATAAGCACTATTCAATCCGTTGTTGGCAGCATATGTAGCCTCGTCATCTTCATTAGGTGCTATATACCCTTCTGTTGTTTGCGCTTCTACGTTATCTGGAATACCGTCATTATCAGCATCAATATCTAAATGATTTGGAATACCATCACCATCTGTATCGGTTGGATCTGTTAATGGATCATTATCTCCATCTACATTCGCATCTTCTACTGTATCTAAGATACCATCATTATCATCATCTACATCTGTTGCATCTGGAACACCATCACCGTCAGTATCCGTACCATTATTATCTGTAGGATCTAAATAATCTGGAGTACCATCACCGTCAGTATCATCATTGGTTGGATCACCATCACCATCTGCATCTTCATCTGGAGTATTGATGCCGTCACCATCGTCATCTAAATCTCTATAGTTAACATCTTCCGTTCCGTCTGTATCTGGTAAATCATTTGCTGGATCGTTGATCTCATCATTAACATCAAAACCATCATTTACATCTGATCCTTCGTAACCATCATCTAAACCATCACCGTCAGTATCTACCCCTGTGTAGGTTTGATCTGGAATACCATCAAAGTTAAAATCGTTTCCTTCATTATTATCTGGAACTGAATCGTTATCAGAATCTAAGTCCGTATAATCTGGAGTATCCTCACCATCATGATTGTTTGGTGTTAATCCATCAGGATAAGCACTATTCAATCCGTTGTTGGCAGCATATGTAGCCTCGTCATCTTCATTAGGTGCTATATACCCTTCTGTTGTTTGCGCTTCTACGTTATCTGGAATACCGTCATTATCAGCATCAATATCTAAATGATTTGGAATACCATCGCCATCTGTATCGGTTGGATCTGTTAATGGATCATTATCTCCATCTACATTCGCATCTTCTACTGTATCTAAGATACCATCATTATCATCATCTACATCTGTTGCATCTGGAACACCATCACCGTCTGTATCCGTACCATTATCATCGGTAGGATCTAAATAATCTGGAGTACCGTCACCGTCTGTATCATCATTGGTTGGATCACCATCACCATCTGCATCTTCATCTGGAGTATTAATACCGTCACCATCGTCATCTAAATCTCTATAGTTAACATCTTCTGTTCCGTCTGTATCTGGTAAATCATTTGCTGGATCGTTGATCTCATCATTAACATCAAAACCATCATTTACATCTGATCCTTCGTAACCATCATCTAAACCATCACCATCGGTATCTACTCCTGTGTAGGTTTGATCTGGAATACCATCAAAGTTAAAATCGTTTCCTTCATTATTATCTGGAACTGAATCGTTATCAGAATCTAAATCGATATAATCTGGAGTATCCTCACCATCATGATTGTTTGGTGTTAATCCATCAGGATAAGCACTATTCAATCCGTTGTTGGCAGCATATGTAGCCTCGTCATCTTCATTAGGTGCAATATACCCTTCTGTGGTTTGCGCTTCTACGTTATCTGGAATACCGTCATTATCTGCATCAATATCTAAATGATTTGGAATACCATCACCATCTGTATCGGTTGGATCTGTTAATGGATCATTATCTCCATCTACATTCGCATCTTCTACTGTATCTAAAATACCATCGTTGTCATCATCTAAATCTGTGGCATCTGGAACACCATCTCCGTCAGTATCCGTACCATTATCATCGGTAGGATCTAAATAATCTGGAGTACCATCACCATCTGTATCATCATTGGTTGGGTCACCATCACCATCTGCATCTTCATCTGGCGTATTGATGCCGTCACCATCGTCATCTAAATCTCTATAGTTAACATCTTCTGTACCATCTGTATCCGGTAAGTCGTTTGCTGGATCATTGATCTCATCATTAACATCAAAACCATCATTTACATCTGATCCTTCGTAACCATCATCCAAACCATCACCATCGGTATCTACACCTGTGTAGGTTTGATCTGGAACACCGTTAAAATCAAAATCGTTTCCTTCATTATTATCTGGAACTGAATCGTTATCAGAATCTAAGTCCGTATAATCTGGAGTATCCTCACCATCATGATTGTTTGGTGTTAATCCATCAGGATAAGCACTATTCAATCCGTTGTTGGCAGCATATGTAGCCTCGTCATCTTCATTAGGTGCAATATACCCTTCTGTGGTTTGCGCTTCTACGTTATCTGGAATACCGTCATTATCAGCATCAATATCAAAATGATTTGGAATACCATCACCATCTGTATCGGTTGGATCTGTTAATGGATCATTATCTCCATCTACATTCGCATCTTCTACTGTATCTAAAATACCATCGTTGTCATCATCTAAATCTGTGGCATCTGGAACACCATCTCCGTCAGTATCCGTACCATTATCATCGGTAGGATCTAAATAATCTGGAGTACCATCACCATCTGTATCATCATTGGTTGGGTCACCATCACCATCTGCATCTTCATCTGGCGTATTGATGCCGTCACCATCGTCATCTAAATCTCTATAGTTAACATCTTCTGTACCATCTGTATCTGGTAAATCATTTGCTGGATCATTGATCTCATCATTAACATCAAAACCATCATTTACATCTGATCCTTCGTAACCATCATCCAAACCATCACCATCGGTATCTACACCTGTGTAGGTTTGATCTGGAACACCGTTAAAATCAAAATCGTTTCCTTCATTATTATCTGGAACTGAATCGTTATCAGAATCTAAGTCCGTATAATCTGGAGTATCTGTTCCGTCTGTATTTACTGGAGTTAAACCTTGGTTACCAGAACCTTCGTATGCATCATCCAATCCATCCATATCAGAATCGTTTCCGCTTGGTGCTATATAACCATCCGTAGGCTGTGCTTCTACGTTATCTGGAATACCGTCATTATCAGCATCAATATCTAAATGATTTGGAATACCATCGCCATCTGTATCTGCTGGATCAGTTAACGGATCATTATCTCCGTCCGTATTTGGATCTTCTACAACATCTAAAATACCATCGTTGTCATCATCTAAATCTGTAGCATCTGGAACACCATCACCATCGGTATCTATTCCATCTGTAGGATCTAAATAATCTGGAGTACCGTCACCGTCTGTATCATCATTGGTTGGATCACCATCACCATCTGCATCTTCATCTGGCGTATTGATGCCGTCACCATCGTCATCTAAATCTCTATAGTTGACATCTTCTGTACCATCTGTATCTGGTAAATCATTTGCTGGATCATTGATCTCATCATTAACATCAAAACCATCATTTACATCTGATCCTTCGTAACCATCATCCAAACCATCACCATCGGTATCTACACCTGTGTAGGTTTGATCTGGAACACCGTTAAAATCAAAATCGTTTCCTTCATTATTATCTGGAACTGAATCGTTATCAGAATCTAAGTCCGTATAATCTGGAGTATCTGTTCCGTCTGTATTTACTGGAGTTAAACCTTGGTTACCAGAACCTTCGTATGCATCATCCAATCCATCCATATCAGAATCGTTTCCGCTTGGTGCTATATAACCATCCGTAGGCTGTGCTTCTACGTTATCTGGAATACCGTCATTATCAGCATCAATATCTAAATGATTTGGAATACCATCGCCATCTGTATCTGCTGGATCTGTTAATGGATCATTATCTCCGTCCGTATTTGGATCTTCTACAACATCTAAAATACCATCGTTGTCATCATCTAAATCTGTAGCATCTGGAACACCATCACCATCGGTATCTATTCCATCTGTAGGATCTAAATAATCTGGAGTACCGTCACCGTCTGTATCATCATTGGTTGGATCACCATCACCATCTGCATCTTCATCTGGAGTATTAATACCGTCACCATCGTCATCTAAATCTCTATAGTTAACATCTTCTGTACCGTCTGTATCAGGTAAGTCGTTCGCAGGATCATTGATCTCATCGTTTATATCAAAACCATCATTTACATCTGATCCTTCATAACCATCATCTAAACCATCACCATCGGTATCTACACCTGTGTACGTTTGATCTGGAACACCGTTAAAATCAAAATCGTTTCCTTCGTTATTATCTGGAACTGAATCGTTATCAGAATCTAAGTCCGTATAATCTGGAGTATCTGTTCCGTCTGTATTTACTGGAGTTAAACCTTGGTTACCAGAACCTTCGTATGCATCATCCAATCCATCCATATCAGAATCGTTTCCGCTTGGCGCTATATAACCATCCGTAGGCTGTGCTTCTACGTTATCTGGAATACCATCATTATCAGCATCAATATCCCTAAAATCTGGATTTGTATCGGTATCTGTGTTTTTTGGCGTTAAGCCTTCTCCTGAACCAGGAGTATTTTCATAATGATCATCCAATCCGTTGCCATCGCTATCAATACCACATACTGGCGTATAACTTGATGGAGTCTGAGCTTCTACATTGTCAAGAATACCATCGTTATCAGAATCTATATCTCTATAGTCTGGAACTTTATCGCCGTCTGTATCTACTGGAGTTAAACCTGAACCTGAATAATTTTCATAATGATCATCTAAACCATTCCCATTTGCATCTAAAAGACATGGTTTGATGTAATTTGAAGAATTCTGTGCCTCTACATTATCTAAGATGCCGTCATTATCAGAATCAATATCTAAATAATCTGGTATACCGTCACCATCTGTGTCAATCGGAGTCAAACCTTGTTTAGGACAATGCTCATAAGCATCATCTAAACCGTTCATATCTTTATCTACTCCTATTGCCGGAATAAAACCAGTAGTCGTTTGCGCTTCTACATTATCTAAAATTCCGTCGTTATCAGAATCAACATCTAAATAATCTGGAACACCATCGCCATCAGTATCTCTAGAGCCGTAAGGGCTATAACCCTCTACCGTATCTAGGATACCATCATTATCATCATCAATGTCTTTTGAATCAGGAATCTTATCTCCATCAGAATCCACAAAGTAAACTGCGAAATCCAAGCCTCTACTATAACCACTAAATGAAGTTAAAGCAGTAAATGCTAAAAGTATAAGAAAGAATTTATAGGAAAATTTCTGTACTGTCCTAAAAATATTCGTTAAAGTAAAAATATCCATATGTGTTAGTTTATAGTTGAACTAATCACCATGGCTTAAGGTTAGTAAATTTTAGTAAGAAGATGGGGTCTTCTGGTCTTTAGAATTATGGTGCAAGATATAGCTTATAAATATAACTGATAAACGACAACAAGCACTAACTCTCTTAAATCTTTAAACGGCAAATATACTCGATGTAATGCACAAACCTAAATATATTGAACTGATTTAGATACGGATTAACGATAAATATAGACGTCGGGTAATTTCCTACAAATGTAGGAATTATACCGTTTATCGATGATATTAACAATTTTAAATATTGAAAATCAGCACTTTAATGTTTTTGAAAATCATAAAAAAAAGCTAAATTTTTTTAATTATTTTTAAAAAGAAGCATCAATGAATTTTATCCTATTTTTGCAAAAACATTGAATATGAGTTTTGAAAAGGAAATTCAAAGAAGAAGAACATTTGGTATCATTTCGCATCCAGATGCAGGAAAAACCACACTAACAGAGAAATTACTTTTATTTGGTGGTGCCATTCAAGAAGCTGGCGCTGTAAAAAACAATAAAATAAAGAAAGGAGCTACGAGTGATTTCATGGAAATTGAAAGACAACGTGGAATCTCTGTTGCTACTTCTGTTTTAGCCTTTATATATAAGGACAAAAAAATAAATATTCTTGATACTCCTGGGCACAAGGATTTTGCAGAAGATACTTTTAGAACTCTAACAGCTGTAGACAGTGTTATTGTTGTTATTGATGTTGCGAAAGGTGTGGAGGAGCAAACAGAAAAACTTGTAGAAGTATGTAGAATGCGTAATATCCCTATGATTGTGTTCATAAACAAAATGGACCGTGAGGGTAAAGATGCTTTTGATTTACTGGATGAAGTAGAACAAAAATTAGGTTTAAAAGTTACCCCTCTAAGTTTCCCTATTGGTATGGGATACGATTTTAAGGGAATCTATAATATATACGAAAAGAACATCAATTTATTTAGTGGTGATAGTAAGAAAAACATTGAAGATGTTATTGCTTTTGACAATATAGATAATCCAGAGTTAGAAAATACTATCGGAACAAAAGCAGCAACAGATTTAAGGGAAAATTTAGAATTAGTTCATGGTGTTTACCCAGAATTTGACCGAGAGGCTTATCTAGAAGGAAATTTACAACCTGTGTTTTTCGGATCTGCTTTGAATAATTTTGGCGTTAGAGAGCTTTTAGATTGCTTTGTAGATATTGCTCCTACTCCAAGACCGAAAATGGCAGAAGAACGCTTAGTAAAAGCGAATGAAAAAGGATTTACTGGTTTTGTCTTTAAAATTCACGCCAATATGGACCCTAAGCACAGAGACCGATTGGCTTTTATTAAAATTGTATCAGGTACTTTTGAAAGAAATACCCCTTACCTTCATGTACGCCATAATAAGAAATTAAAATTCTCTAGTCCGAATGCTTTTTTTGCCGAAAAAAAAGAGATTGTAGACATTTCATATCCTGGAGATATTGTAGGCTTACACGATACCGGGAACTTTAAAATTGGAGATACTCTTACTGAGGGAGAAGAACTCCATTACAAAGGAATACCAAGTTTCTCTCCAGAACATTTTAGGTATATTAATAATGCTGATCCTTTAAAATCAAAACAATTATTTAAAGGAATAGATCAATTAATGGACGAGGGTGTTGCACAGTTATTTACGCTAGAATTAAATGGGCGTAAAATAATTGGTACTGTTGGAGCTCTTCAATATGAAGTTATCCAATACCGTCTAGAACACGAATACGGTGCCAAATGTACCTATGAGAACTTCCCCGTGTATAAAGCCTGCTGGTTAGCTCCAAAAGATCCTAAAAATGACGAATTCAAAGAATTTAAGCGTGTAAAGCAGAAATTTCTAGCAAAAGATAAAAGAGGGCAATTAGTATTTCTTGCTGATTCTCAATTCTCATTGCAGATGACACAACAAAAATATCCAAGTGTGGTACTGAAATTTACTTCTGAATTTGAATAATAAAGTTATTAAATAAAAAAATCCCGTGATTTACATCACGGGATTTTTTGTTTTTATGCTTCTCCAGTTGGTCCAAAATTAATTGGAATTGAAGGCTGCTCGTAATCTTTAATAGTTCCATGAGCGCTTTCGAACCTTTTGACATTATCATTCAATGCTTTCAGGAACTTTTTAGCATGCTGCGGAGTAAGAACAATTCTACTCTTCACTTTTGCTTTAGGTGCCCCGGGCATCATACTAATAAAATCAACTACAAATTCTGAGACAGAGTGGTTAATGATTGCTAAATTAGAATAAATTCCTTCAGCTGTTTTTTCATCTAACTCTATATTAATTTGCTTTTGGTTTTGATCACTCATAAATAGACTATTACTTTTAGAATTTAAACTCTTCTTTACGAGCCATTATCTCATCATACTCTTCTTTAGATCCTACGATAATACTATCGTAATCTCTCATTCCTGTTCCTGCAGGTATTTTATGACCTACAATAACATTCTCTTTCAATCCTTCTAAATCATCAACCTTACCAGCTACTGCTGCTTCGTTCAACACTTTAGTTGTCTCTTGGAAAGAAGCTGCTGATATAAACGATTTCGTCTGAAGTGAAGCACGAGTAATACCCTGAAGTATTGGCGTTGCTGTAGCAGCAATTGCATCTCTAGACTCTACTAAAGCTTTATCATTTCTTCTCAATACAGAGTTTTCATCTCTTAATTGGCGTGCTGTAATAATTTGACCCGCTTTTAAGTTTTCAGAATCTCCTGTTTCAACCACCACTTTTTTACCGAACATTCCATCATTTTCTGTAATGAAATCATCTTTATGTGCTAATTGGTTTTCTAGGAAGATAGTATCTCCTGGATCCTGAATTCTTACTTTACGCATCATTTGACGTACAACTACCTCAAAATGCTTATCATTAATTTTCACCCCTTGCAAACGATATACTTCTTGAACTTCGTTTACTAAGTACTGTTGTACTGCAGATGGGCCTTTGATTTTTAATATATCTTCCGGAGTTATAGAACCATCAGAAAGTGGCATACCAGCACGAACGTAATCATTCTCTTGTACTAATATCTGATTAGAAAGCTTTACTAAATACTTTTTAACCTCACCTAATTTAGACTCTATTATAATCTCACGGTTACCTCTTTTTATTTTACCAAAAGAAACAACACCATCAATCTCTGAAACAACAGCTGGGTTAGAAGGGTTACGAGCTTCAAACAACTCAGTAACTCTTGGAAGACCACCCGTAATATCCCCAGATTTTGCAGATTTACGTGGTATCTTAACTAAGATCTTACCTTCTTTAACATCTTCGCCATTATCTACCATAATGTGTGAACCTACGGGCAAGTTGTATGAACGTAATACTTCATCCTTATTATTTTTAATAAGTAATGTTGGTATTAATTTCTTGTTTCTAGATTCAGAAATTACTTTCTCTTGGAAACCTGTTTGCTCATCAATTTCTACTTGGTATGTTATCCCTTGATCAATATTCTCGTAAGCAATTTTACCAGGGAATTCTGTAACAATAACACCGTTATATGGATCCCACTGACAAATTACATCGTCTTTGGCAACCTTAGCTCCATTTTTGATAAACAATTGAGAACCATAAGGAATGTTATTTGTACTTAAAGTAATACCTGTTTTAGCATCTACTACTTTAATTTCAGAAGTTCGTGAAATTACGATCTCCGCATCTTTACCCTCACCATCTTTAGCCGTTACAGTTCTTAAATCTTCAATTTCAGCAATACCACCAAATTTAGCAGAAAGCTTATTATCTTCAGAAATGTTACCCGCAATACCACCTACGTGGAAGGTACGTAATGTTAACTGTGTACCTGGTTCACCAATAGATTGTGCAGCAACTACACCTACAGCTTCACCTCTTTGTACCATTTTATTGGTAGATAGGTTTCTTCCGTAACATTTACCACAAATACCTTTTGATGCCTCACATGTTAATGCTGAACGTACTTCAATTTTATCAACTGGAGACGCTTCAACTAATCTAACATCTACTTCTAATATTTCTTGACCAGCTCTAAGAATTAATTCTTCCGTTAAAGGATTGTATACATCATGTAAAGAAACTCTACCTAATATACGTTCTCCTAAAGATTCTACAATCTCTTCGTTTTTCTTTAAAGCTTCTACTTCAATACCTCTTAATGTACCACAGTCTTCTGTGTTGATAATCACATCTTGTGAAACATCAACCAAACGACGTGTTAAGTACCCAGCATCCGCAGTTTTTAATGCCGTATCCGCAAGTCCTTTACGTGCACCGTGAGTAGAGATAAAGTATTCAAGAATTGAAAGACCTTCCTTAAAGTTAGAAAGAATCGGGTTTTCAATAATTTCACCACCACCTGCAGTAGATTTCTTAGGTTTCGCCATTAATCCACGCATACCTGTTAACTGACGGATTTGCTCTTTAGAACCCCTCGCACCAGAATCAAGCATCATATACACAGAGTTGAACCCTTGTTGATCTTCACGAATACGCTTCATCGCTAATTCAGTCAACTGTGAGTTGGTAGATGTCCAAACATCAATTACTTGGTTATAACGCTCGTTGTTAGTAATAAGACCCATATTATAGTTGGCCATAATACCCTCAACTTGTCCGTTAGCATCAGCAATCATTTCATGCTTTTCAGGTGGAATAATAATATCTCCTAAACTGAATGAAAGACCACCTTTGAAAGCGAACTCATATCCCATTGTTTTAATCTTATCCAAGAAATCAGCCGTAGTAGGTACATCTGTAGCCTCTAAAATTCCACCAATAATATCTCTTAAAGATTTTTTATTTAATACATCATTGATATATCCCGCTTTTTCTGGCACCATTCTATTAAATAGAACTCTACCTACTGTAGTTGGGATAATTTGAAATACTAATTCTCCTGCTTCGTTAAAGTGTTTTGCTCTAACTTTAACTCCTGCATTTAAGTCTACCATTCCTTCGTTATGAGCAATAACAACCTCTTCCGCAGAATAGAAAGTTAATCCTTCACCTTTAACAGGCACTTCTGGAGTAGACTTACGTTCTTTGGTCATGTAATACAGACCCAAGACCATATCCTGAGATGGTACCGTAATTGGAGAACCATTTGCAGGGTTTAATATGTTATGCGAAGCCAACATTAACAATTGACATTCCAAAATTGCTTCTGGACCTAATGGTAAGTGAACCGCCATTTGATCCCCATCAAAATCCGCATTAAATGCAGTACATACCAATGGGTGTAAACGAATCGCTTTACCTTCAATTAATTTAGGTTGGAACGCTTGGATACCTAAACGGTGTAATGTAGGAGCCCTGTTTAATAATACTGGGTGACCTTTCAATACATTTTCCAAGATATCCCAAACTACAGGCTCTTTTTTATCTATAATTTTCTTAGCAGACTTAACTGTTTTTACAATACCTCTTTCAATCAGCTTACGGATCACGAAAGGCTTGTAAAGTTCTGCAGCCATATCTTTTGGAAGACCACATTCAAAAAGTCTTAATTCCGGTCCTACAACAATTACTGAACGTGCTGAATAATCTACACGCTTACCCAATAAGTTTTGACGGAAGCGACCTTGCTTACCTTTTAATGAATCTGAAAGTGACTTCAAAGGTCTGTTAGATTCTGTTTTAACAGCAGAAGCTTTTCTTGTGTTATCGAATAAAGAATCTACAGATTCTTGAAGCATACGCTTCTCGTTTCTAAGAATAACTTCTGGAGCTTTAATCTCTACCAACCTTTTTAAACGGTTGTTACGAATAATAACTCTTCTGTAAAGGTCATTTAAATCTGAAGTCGCAAAACGACCTCCATCTAAAGGTACAAGAGGGCGTAATTCCGGTGGAATAACTGGGATTACTTTCATAATCATCCACTCTGGTCTATTCTCTCTATTCTCTTGAGACTCTCTTAAAGACTCAACAACTTGAAGTCTTTTTAAAGCCTCCGTTTTACGTTGTTTAGACGTTTCTGTATTTGCTTTATGTCTCAATTCATAAGAAAGCACATCTAAATCGATACGTGCTAAAATATCTATTAAACACTCGGCACCCATCTTAGCGATAAACTTGTTAGGGTCTGAATCTTCTAAATATTGATTTTCTACTGGAACTGATTCTAGTATATTCAAATACTCCTCTTCAGTTAAGAAATCCATTTTATTGATTTCTTCCCCTTCAGGACCTTTTGCAATACCTGCTTGAATTACGACATAACGCTCATAATAGATGATCATGTCTAATTTCTTAGAAGGTAATCCTAATAAGTATCCAATTTTATTTGGTAAAGAACGGAAATACCAAATGTGAGCAACAGGAACAACTAAGTTAATGTGACCTACACGATCTCTACGTACTTTCTTTTCGGTAACTTCTACCCCACAACGATCACAAACGATACCACGGTAACGAATTCTCTTATACTTACCACAAGCACATTCATAATCTTTAACTGGGCCAAATATACGCTCACAAAAAAGACCGTCACGCTCTGGTTTGTGCGTTCTATAGTTTATAGTTTCAGGCTTTAAAACTTCTCCTCTTGACTCTGCCAGAATAGATTCTGGTGATGCCAATCCTATTGAAATTTTATCGAACCTTTTTATTGTGTTATTATCTCTTTGTCTAGCCATAACAATATGGTGATGATAAATTAAAATTGTTTTACTAAATAGTGTCTCTCAAAAACCTATTCTTACTACTCTTCCAGTCTAATATCTAAACCTAATCCCTTAAGTTCATGCATTAATACGTTGAAAGATTCTGGTAAACCAGGTTCTGGCATTGTCTCTCCTTTTACGATAGCTTCATACGTCTTAGCTCTACCAACAACATCATCAGATTTAACTGTTAATATTTCTCGTAAAGTTGCAGATGCACCATATGCTTCAAGTGCCCAAACTTCCATCTCTCCAAAACGCTGACCACCAAATTGTGCTTTACCACCTAATGGTTGTTGTGTAATTAATGAGTATGGTCCGATTGAACGAGCATGCATCTTATCATCTACCATGTGACCTAATTTCAGCATGTAAATAACACCTACTGTTGCTGGTTGATCAAAACGTTGACCCGTACCGCCATCATAAAGGTACGTATGTCCAAATCTAGGAATACCAGCTTCGTCTGTATATTCATTGATCTGATCAAGACTAGCTCCATCAAAAATTGGTGTTGCATATTTCTTCCCTAATTTAAGACCTGCCCAACCAAGAACAGTTTCATAAATCTGACCAATGTTCATACGAGAAGGTACCCCTAATGGGTTCAACACGATATCTACTGGTGTACCATCTGCTAAGAAAGGCATATCTTCATGACGTACAATCCTAGAAACAATACCCTTGTTTCCGTGACGACCCGCCATCTTATCACCAACTTTTAATTTACGTTTTTTAGCAACATAAACTTTCGCTAATTTCATAATACCTGCTGGTAATTCATCACCTACAGAGATGGTAAACTTATCTCTTCTTAGGTTACCCTGAAGGTCATTAAGCTTAATCTTATAGTTGTGTAATAAATCAGTAACTAGGTTATTGTTATCTTTATCTGTTGTCCAACTTCCTCCCACTAAGTGAGCAAAATCATCAACAGCGTTAAGCATTTTCATGGTGTATTTCTTTCCTTTTGGAAGTACTTCTTCACCAAGGTCATTTAATACCCCTTGAGAAGTTTTACCATTTACTAGGTTAAATAATTTCTCAACTAAAATATCTTTTAATTGTTGGAATTTAACCTCGTATTCTAATTCTAATTTAGAAATTGCTTCTTTATCTTCCGAACGTTTTCTCTTATCTTTTATAGAACGAGAGAATAATTTCTTATCAATTACCACACCTCTTAATGATGGTGAAGCTTTTAAAGATGCATCTTTTACATCACCCGCTTTATCACCAAAAATAGCACGAAGTAATTTTTCTTCTGGAGTAGGGTCAGACTCTCCTTTAGGAGTAATCTTACCAATTAGAATGTCGCCAGGTTTTACTTCAGCACCAATTCTAATCATACCATTTTCATCTAAGTCTTTAGTAGCCTCTTCAGAAACGTTAGGAATATCGTTAGTTAGTTCTTCTGCACCTAATTTAGTATCTCTAACCTCTAAAGAATACTCATCTACGTGAATAGACGTAAAGATATCTTCACGGACTACTTTTTCAGAAATTACGATAGCATCCTCAAAGTTATAACCTTTCCATGGCATGAAGGCCACCTTTAGGTTTCTACCTAAAGCTAACTCACCATTTTCAGTTGCATATCCTTCACAAAGGACTTGCCCTTTCTTAACTTTATCTCCTTTTCTTACGATTGGTTTTAAGTTAATGCTAGTACCTTGATTTGTTTTTCTGAATTTAACAAGTTCATAAGTTTTAGAATCATCTTCAAAACTTACTAGACGTTCTTCTTCTGTTCTATCATACTTAATAGTAATCATCAAAGAATCTACATACTGAATAACTCCATCTCCTTCAGCATTTATTAATACCCTAGAATCAGAAGCTACTTGACGCTCTAATCCAGTACCAACGATTGGTGCTTGAGGCTTCAATAAAGGAACTGCTTGACGCATCATGTTTGACCCCATCAATGCTCTGTTCGCATCATCATGCTCCAAGAAAGGAATAAGTGATGCAGAAATAGATGCAATTTGATTAGGCGCAACATCGGTATATTGAATTTCTGAAGGATCTACTACTGGGAAATCTCCTTCTTCTCTTGCAATAACTTTCTCTGCAGTAATATTACCTTCGCCATCCATTGGAATGTTTGCCTGAGCAATTTTCATTCCTTCTTCTTCCTCTGCGCTTAAGTAACCAAAGTTTTCAATATCAACTTTACCATTCTCAACTTTTCTATATGGAGTCTCCAAGAAGCCCATAGAGTTAACTTTAGAAAAAACGGCTAATGAAGAAATCAAACCAATGTTTGGACCTTCTGGTGTTTCGATAGGACAAAGTCTACCATAGTGTGTATAGTGAACATCACGTACCTCGAAACCTGCTCTTTCTCTTGATAAACCACCTGGTCCAAGAGCAGATAATCTTCTCTTGTGTGTAATCTCAGCTAATGGATTCGTTTGATCCATAAATTGAGATAACTGGTTAGTACCAAAGAAAGAATTAATTACTGAAGACAAGGTCTTAGCGTTAATTAAATCGATAGGGGTAAACACTTCGTTGTCACGTACATTCATACGTTCCCGAATAGTTCTAGCCATACGAGCTAAACCAACACCAAATTGCTGTGAAAGTTGTTCACCTACAGTTCTAACACGACGGTTAGACAAGTGATCAATATCATCAATTTCAGCTTTTGAGTTAATCAACTCAATTAAATACTTAATAATAGTTATGATATCTTCTTTAGTCAAGACTTGCTTGTCCATTCCAATATCTAAACCTAATTTTTTATTCATTCTATAACGACCAACTTCACCTAAGTTGTAACGTTGATCAGAAAAGAATAATTTATCAATAATACCTCTTGCTGTTTCCTCATCTGGCGGCTCAGCATTACGTAATTGACGGTATATGTGCTCTACTGCTTCTTTCTCAGAATTAGTAGGATCTTTTTGTAATGTATTGTGTATAATACCATAATCAGATTGCGCAGCACTTTCTTTATGTAATAGAACAGTTTTTACATCAGCATCTACAATTTGCTCAATATGTTCTTTTTCTAAGATAGTATCACGATCTAATACGATTTCATTTCTTTCAATAGATACTACTTCGCCAGTATCTTCATCTACGAAATCTTCATGCCAAGTATTTAATACTCTTGCCGCTAATTTACGACCTAGCACTTTTTTAAGTCCTGCCACAGAAACCTTAACCTCCTCAGAAAGGTCAAAAATCTCTAAGATATCCTTATCACTTTCAAAACCAATAGCTCTAAAAAGTGTAGTAACAGGTAATTTTTTCTTTCTATCAATGTAAGCGTACATAACGCCATTGATATCAGTTGCAAATTCTATCCAAGAACCTTTAAAAGGTATAACTCTTGCAGAATATAGTTTTGTTCCATTTGCGTGGAATGATTGTCCAAAGAATACACCTGGCGATCTATGTAATTGAGATACAACAACACGCTCAGCACCGTTTATAACAAAGGTACCACTTGGTGTCATGTAAGGGATAGTCCCTAAATATACATCCTGAACAATAGTTTCGAAATCCTCATGTTCCGGATCAGTACAATATAATTTTAATCTTGCTTTTAGCGGAACGCTATGGGTAAGACCACGCTCTATACACTCTTGTATAGAATAACGAGGAGGATCAATAAAATAATCAAGAAACTCTAATACGAACTGATTTCTAGTATCTGTAATAGGAAAATTTTCTTGAAATGTATTATATAGTCCTTCATCTCCCCTTTCGTCAGATTTAGTTTCTAGTTGAAAAAAATCTTGAAACGACTTAACCTGAATGTCCAAGAAATCCGGATAGCTCGGAATGTTCTTAGCGGATGCGAAATTTATTCTTTCAGTCTGATTTGTAATCATCAATGGACAAAATTTTGATTATGAATACTTACTCTATAATTGCATGGAGCTCAAGGCTACATACATAAATAGGTTTAGGTCTAGACACGAAAGTGAATAGACCTAAACCAAAAATATTATGGTTGCTTCTACTATTTAAGCTCAACTTCTGCTCCAGCTTCTTCTAATGACTTTTGAATTCCTTCAGCTTCATCTTTAGAGATACCTTCTTTGATAGCTTTTGGTGCGCTATCAACGATATCTTTAGCTTCTTTTAAACCTAAACCAGTTAATTCTTTAACCAATTTAACAACTGCTAACTTAGAAGCACCAGCTGCTTTTAAGATCACATCAAATTCAGTTTTTTCTTCAGCAGCAGCAGCATCTCCACCACCTCCAGCAGCAACTGCAACAGCAGCAGCAGCAGGCTCGATACCGTACTCATCTTTTAATATATTAGCTAATTCATTAACTTCTTTTACTGTTAAGTTAACTAATTGTTCTGCGAAATCTTTTAAATCTGCCATTTTTCTATCGTTTAATAAATTTTTAAAATATAATTGTTTTTAGTGCGTACGTGTTATTTCTCTGATAAAGTTTTAAGAATACCAGCGATTTTACCACCACCAGACTTAAGACCAGAAATAACATTCTTAGCCGGAGACTGAAGTAATGATATAATATCACCAATAACTTCTTCTTTAGATTTGATATTAACTAAAGCCTCTAATTGATCATCACCAATATAAACTGCTTCTTCTACAAAAGCACCTTTTAATAATGGCTTATCTTTAGTTTTAGCTCTAAAAGCTTTTATCAATTTTGCAGGACCGTTACCGGTTTCTGCAAACATTAAAGAAGTACTACCTTTAAGAACATCGGTAAGATCTCCGAAGTCTTTATCAGAAGCATTCATTGCTTTTTCAAGCAATGTATTTTTAACAACAGCTAATTTAATATTTGCTTTAAAACAAGCTCTTCTTAAATCTGAAGTTGTTACTGCGTCTAAACCAGATATGTCTGCTAAGTACACTGTACTTGCATTACCTAATTGTGCAGTTAAATCTTCTATTACGTTTAATTTTTCTTCTCTTGTCATCTTAATACGAATTAAACTGATTTAGTATCTAATTGCAAACTAGGACTCATAGTACTAGACATGAAAATACTCTTAATATAAACACCCTTAGATGCAGTTGGTTTCAACTTATTTAATGTATCAATAAGTTCTTTTGCATTTTCATGGATTTTATCCGCAGAAAATGAAACTTTTCCAATTGCAGCATGAACGATACCAGTTTTATCAACTTTAAAGTCAATTTTACCAGCTTTAACTTCAGCTACAGCCTTAGCCACATCCATAGTTACCGTTCCTGTTTTAGGGTTAGGCATTAAACCTCTAGGACCTAATACTCTACCTAAAGGACCTAATTTACCCATAACACTTGGCATAGTGATGATTACATCAACATCTGTCCAACCGCCTTTGATTTTATCTAGATACTCATCTAAACCTACAAAATCAGCACCAGCTTCTTTAGCCTCTGCTTCTTTATCTGGAGTTACCAAAGCAAGAACTTTTACATCCTTACCTGTACCGTGAGGTAAAGTAACTACACCACGCACCATTTGATTCGCTTTTCTAGGATCAACTCCTAAACGAACAGCGATTTCAACAGACGCATCAAATTTTGCTTTTGTGATTTCTTTTACTAAAGCTGACCCTTCAGATAGTGAATAGATTTTATTCTTATCAATCTTAGAAAGCGCTTCTTTTTGATTTTTTGTTAATTTTGCCATTATTTTGCTTTTAAGATATTAAAAAGGTCTTGTTCCTGAAACCTTTAAACCCATAGATCTTGCAGTTCCAGCAATCATACTCATCGCTGATTCAACTGTAAATGCATTAAGATCTACCATCTTATCTTCAGCGATAGTCTTAATTTGATCCCAAGATACGTTTCCGTTTTTAACTCGGTTAGGTTCACCAGATCCTTTTTTAATCTTAGCCGCTTCCATAAGCTGAACTGCCGCCGGCGGTGTCTTTACAACGAAGTCAAACGACTTATCCTTGTATACGGTGATAGCAACAGGTAAAACTTTACCTTGTTTGTCCTGTGTACGTGCATTAAATTGCTTACAGAACTCCATGATGTTAACACCGGCAGCACCTAAAGCGGGTCCAACCGGTGGCGACGGATTCGCTGCACCTCCCCTAACTTGTAGTTTAACTACTTTACTAATTTCTTTTGCCATTGTCTTAAATTAAATTAAATTGTGTCAATTGGAAGCAACACAATTTTTATGTAACAGTTCTAAATTTATACTTTTTCAACTTGCATATAACTTAGTTCTAATGGAGTTTTTCTTCCGAAAATCTTCACCATAACCTCAAGCTTACGCTTCTCTTCGTTAACCTTCTCAACAGTTCCATTAAACCCATTAAAAGGACCATCAATAACCTTAACTGTTTCACCCATCACATATGGAATAGCAACATTATCTGTTGTTACCGTTAATTCATCAACTTTACCTAACATTCTATTAACTTCAGTTTTTCTCAATGGAACAGGATCACCTCCTTTAGTTTCACCCAGAAAACCTATTACGTTAGTAATAGAACGTATAATATGCGCAACTTCACCTCCCAGGTTAGCTTTTACCATAATGTAACCAGGAAAGTAAACTCTTTCTTTATTTACTTTCTTTCCATTACGGATTTGAATTACCTTTTCAGTAGGCACTAAAACCTCATCCAAGTAATCACCAAAACCCAAACGAGCTACCTCTGATTCGATGTAACCCTTAATCTTGTTTTCCTGACCACTTACAGCCCTAACTACATACCACTTCTTATCCAATACTTCTGACATAGGTGTTTCTTAATTTATTAATTTCTTAAAATAGATATCAATTAACCAACTAAAAAGACTATCTACACCCCAAGTCGCCAAAGCAAACAAAATAGAAAAAACAGCAACAATTACCATCAAATTTGAAGCCTCAGCTTTTGAAGGTAATGTTATATTGGTTCTAAGTTCTTCTACGGATTCCTTGATATATGTTAACATGCTGCGAAAGATTTACTATTATAATTCTATAGGTTCTAACCAATTTCTCGCTTAATAACCTTTCTTTAATCGCACGGGAGGAGAGACTCGAACTCCCGACACCTGGTTTTGGAGACCAGTGCTCTACCAACTGAGCTACACCCGTATATATTTACATCGAAAGGTATCCGTTAGTAACGGACACCCTTGATGAAAATACTTTTATTTATATACTATACTGTAATGAATTAATCAGTAATCTCAGTTACTTGACCTGCACCTACAGTTCTACCACCTTCACGGATAGCGAAACGTAAACCTACACTCAATGCAATTGGAGATAATAATTCAACATTAATAGTAAGGTTATCACCTGGCATAACCATCTCAACACCATCAGGAAGATTAATTGTTCCTGTAACATCAGTTGTTCTTACGTAGAACTGAGGACGGTAGTTATTATGGAATGGCGTGTGACGACCACCTTCTTCTTTTTTAAGAACGTAAACCTCAGCCTTAAATTTAGCATGCGGCTTAACAGAACCCGGCTTACAGATTACCATACCTCTTTTGATTTGAGATTTTTCAATACCTCTCAACAAAAGACCTACGTTATCACCAGCTTCACCTCTATCTAATATCTTACGGAACATCTCTACTCCAGTTACTGTAGAATTTAACTTCTCAGCACCCATACCAATAATCTCAACAGGATCACCAGTGTTAGCTACTCCAGTTTCAATACGACCAGTAGCAACAGTACCACGACCCGTAATTGTAAACACGTCTTCAACTGGCATTAAGAAATCTTTTTCAACATCTCTCTTTGGCAATTCGATCCAAGAATCAACAGCTTCCATTAAAGACATAACTGTATCAACCCATTTTTGCTCACCATTTAAAGCTCCTAAAGCAGAACCTGCTATAACAGGACCATTATCACCATCATACTCATAGAAAGAAAGTAATTCTCTAACTTCCATTTCAACAAGCTCTAATAACTCCTCATCATCAACCATATCCACTTTATTCATGAATACAACCATCCTAGGAATACCAACCTGGCGACCTAAAAGGATATGCTCACGTGTTTGTGGCATTGGACCATCTGTAGCAGCAACAACAAGAATAGCACCATCCATCTGAGCAGCACCAGTTACCATGTTCTTTACGTAATCCGCGTGACCTGGACAGTCAACGTGAGCATAGTGACGGTTAGCTGTAGAATATTCTACGTGAGATGTATTAATAGTGATTCCTCTTTCTTTTTCTTCTGGTGCATTATCAATTGAGTCAAAACTTCTCAATTCAGACAATCCTGCGTTTGCTAAAACTGTTGTAATAGCGGCAGTCAATGTAGTTTTACCGTGATCTACGTGTCCAATAGTACCGATATTTAAGTGCGGTTTAGAACGATCAAATGTTGCCTTAGCCATGTTTATTGAATTTTAATCTTAGTTTATATTAGTGTACAATTTATGTCTTATTTGAGCCAATGATGAGATTTGAACTCATGACCTCTTCCTTACCAAGGAAACGCTCTACCCCTGAGCTACACCGGCCTATCTGAGTTCATAATCCAAATACTAAAAAAGAAGATCAAAACCCAAAAAAAACAACCTTTTAAACTCAAGGTTTTATTAGAGCGAGAGACCGGGTTCGAACCGGCGACATTCAGCTTGGAAGGCTGACGCTCTACCAACTGAGCTACTCTCGCAATTATTTTGCTAATCTTATAGATTAACAATATTTCAACATTTCAAATTTAAGAACAATTTTTTCAAATCACCCTTAATTACTTTAAAAAAAATTCTTTAAAGTGGGGAGAGCAGGATTCGAACCTGCGAAGACGTAGTCAGCAGATTTACAGTCTGCCCTCGTTGGCCGCTTGAGTATCTCCCCAAACCATTATTTTAAAGAACTTAAGAGCCGATAGAGGGACTCGAACCCACGACCTGCTGATTACAAATCAGCTGCTCTAGCCAGCTGAGCTACATCGGCTTTTTATTACTTTTTTTTGGCTTAAAAAAAGCCCGCTTTTCTAACGGACTGCAAATGTAGATATATTTTTAGTTATTCAAAATGTTTTTCAAGAAAATTTTAATTTTTTTTTGATTTTTTTTCTTCACCACTCACCACAACCCTTCCCAACCAATCACCAACCACACTAACCACCCATTCAAAAGACTTAAACTTCCAGATTACAATAAATTCATTTTTAGGTAGATACAATTTAAGCGCCATAATTTTAGTGTAATCAAAACTCGATTTTCGATCTTTTAAACAAGCCACAAAAGAAATTTTTAAATTATTTCCCTACCGGAATTAATTTAATTAATTTCAAGATAAAAATATTAGATTTTCACCTGTGCTATAGTTTTCCGTTCAAATTTTCTTTTGCCACTGCCCAAAAGGGAGTTCTAAAAATTAAAAAAAAATACTTAGCGAAAAATTAATTCTTATTTCGCGGATGAGCTCTTAAGTGTACTTTTTTCAACTCAGCAATACTATTGTGAGTATATACTTGAGTAGAAGCCAAGCTAGCGTGCCCCAATAATTCTTTTACCGAATTTAAATCTGCCCCTTTATTTAACAAGTGTGTTGCAAAGGTATGACGCAATATATGAGGACTTCTCTTTACCTTACTAGATACTAAGCCAAAATAATGATTTATAATTCTATAAACTAAGGTCTCATAAATCTTGGTTCCAGATTTAAGCAAAAAAACAAAGTCACTAGACTCCTTCACAACTACCGTACTCCGAATCCGGAAATACGCTTCAAATAACACCAGCAAAGGATCCACCAATGGAATAATCCGCTCTTTATTTCTTTTCCCTAGTACTTTAATTGTTTTCTGCCGCAAATCAACATTAGAAACCTTCATCATTATTAACTCTATGCGCCGTATACCTGTCGCATACAAAAGTTCTATAATCAGTTTATCCCTAAACCCTTCAAAATCATCAGAAAAAGATAACGCATTTAACACCTCTTGCATCTCTGCCTCCGAAAAGGGAATTTCAATTTTTTTTGCTGTTTTTAATGCTTTGTGTTTCGCTAAAGGATTAACACCTATAGTTTCTATCTTTAATAAAAACTTATAATAAGCCTTTAAAGACGAAATTTTTCTATTAATCGTCCGGTTCGTAATCCCTGCATCAACCAAAGCCACAATCCAATTTCTAATAATCACATAAGAAACATGATCGATAACCTCTTCAGAACATTCATTCTTACAAAACAATGCAAACTCAACCAGATCATTCTCATAAGCTTTTACCGTATTCAAAGAATACTTCTTCTCAAGAGTTAGGTACGCAATAAAAGCTGCTTCAGACATCTATCAAAATTACAAAAGTTAAGATACATTATCACTTAAAATGAAGAACAAAAAAAAGCCTTGCAATAAATTGCAAGGCTATACTATATTATAAACATAGAGCTATTAAATCTCCTCTTGATCTCTCAAGCCTTGAATATAATGCGCTTTTTGCATCTGCGCTCTACGTGCCACTGATGGCTTCGTAAACTGCTGACGTTTTCTTAATTGACGCATTGTTCCAGTTCTATCGAACTTACGCTTGAAACGCTTCAATGCTCTATCTATGTTTTCTCCTTCTTTTATCGGTATAATTAACATGGGCTACAACCTCCTCTCTTTAGTGATTAAGGCTGCAAATATATAAACTATTCTCTAACTAGCAACCCATCCTTAGAAAAATCAATAAAATTAAAACTATACTACTGAAAACCAGCATAATAAAAAAGGTGCTATTCTACCTTAGTCGTTTTATATTCCTTCTTATCTATAATTATCTTCGCTAAAATTTCTTTTAAGATTTCAGAAGTTCCTCCGCCAATTGGCCCCAAACGACTATCACGAAGTAACCTTGCTAATGGATAATCTTCCATATATCCATAGCCTCCTAAAAATTGTAAGCAATCATAAATTACAACATCTGCCATTTTGGTAGACTTTAACTTAGAAATAGTAGCCTCCTTAACTACGTATTCTCCTTTGTTTAACCTATAAGCTACTAAATAATTGTACTCTCGACACATTTCCATATCTGCTTGCAACTCTACAAATCGATGACGTAAGGCCTGATACTTATTAATAGTCTTACCAAAAGCTTGTCTTTCTGCCATGTACTGCAAGGTGTAATCTAATGCGTATTCTGCCCTAGCATGAGCATTAATCCCCATAACCAAACGCTCTAAAGCAAAGTGTTCCATAATATACGAAAAACCTTTACCTTCTTCTCCCATTAAATTTGCAGCAGGAATAGTTACATTATCAAAAGCAATCTCTCCTGTATCTGATGCACGCCAGCCCAATTTATTTAATTTGGTTGCCGTTACTCCAGGCACTTTTTTGTCTACTAAAAAGATACTTATTCCTTTATTTCCTAACTCCGGACTAGTTTTTGCCGCAACGATCATATAATCACAATAGACCCCGTTAGTTATAAATGTTTTTGATCCATTTATAACATACGTATCTCCTTTCTTTTCTGCCGTTGTTCGCATTCCGGCAACATCGCTACCGCCAAATGGTTCTGAAATACACAAGCAACCTATTTTTTCCCCTAGTACACTAGGCGCTAAATACTCCTTTTTTAATAGATCACCTGCTTCTTTATTCAAATGCGTCATTGCAAGATAGGCGTGCGCCCACATTGCAGCCGCAAAACCACCTGAATTAATTTTTTGAAGTTCCTCTAGAAGAATAACAGTATAAAATAAATCTAATTCTAAACCACCATCTTTTTCTGGTGTGGCTAGACCGAAATACCCCATTTCCCCAAACTTAGCCCAAATAAAACGTTCTATAGTACCTGTACTCTCCCATTTCTCAATATGGGGAACGACTTCTTTCTTTAAAAAACTTTTGAGACTTTCCCTAAACAACTGATGCTCTTCTGTGAAGTACATACTTTTCATCTATATATTTTTTTTGAAAATTAATTTTTAAGATGAAAACACCATTCATCTGACTAGCAAATAATGGCATTTTCCATAGCTTTTTTTTACAATAACAAATATAAAGATATTCTATTGATTTTTTCGGAAGGAAAACCCTCTATATTTTTTAATTCCTCAAAAGAATGAATACCCTTATTTTCTTCCCGATACACAACAATGGCCTTAGAAACTGTATAATTCAAATAAACTAATTGTGCCATTTCTGAGGCCGAAGCAGTATTAACATTGATCTTATTAATGAGCGGCGGAATCAACACTTTAAACTTCTTTGTTATTCTTTGAACTACAGCAGGCTCTAAACCATAGACTTCTGACACTTGTTCATCATCCACAAAACCTCCTAATCTGTCCCTGAATTTTACAATCCGGGCAGAAAGCTTATCTCCCACCCCGTTCACCTCTTTTAACTCCAATGCCGTTGCTAAATTAATGTCTTTGACATGAACCACATTTGTTTTAAAACTCCCTTCAGAATCTTGTACTAATAAACTATTTGAAGTCTTCGCTTTTTTTACCCAATTCGGAAATTTGAAATAGGGTGAGATTTTATCTAATAAAGAATCTGACACCAAAGTTACCTTTTGAAAATCTTGAACTGAATTGATAAATTTATCTGCAGCTCTAAACTGATGTAACCGATCAATTTCTATGACAGACAAACCTAGGGTATATCCTTTATAATCTGTAATGTAGTTAGGGTTGAAGGGATAAATAACAAGAGTACCTTTTTGGCTTGCGGATTTCTTAAGTGCATCTATTTGAGCTTGCGTGGCCTCATCAACCTTTAAAAGCTTTGCTGAATGGTTATTTACTGCTTTAGAATACACAAGATAACTCACTTGAAGCGCAACAATTATAAGAAGTAAAAAGAAAATCCCACTTCGTTCCTGTTTTGAGAACTTGAAGTGGGATTTAAATGAATTCATAAGAATACTATTTAGTTATCTATAGCATCATACTTTAACTTGATAGCATCAAGATATCTTTTAAGTTGCTTTTTAACTACTGGGAAAAGGAAAAATAATCCTACCATATTAGGAAAAACCATGGCAAAAATCATTGCATCTGAGAATGCCCATATAGAACCCATACTTGCAGCAGCACCAATTACTACAAACGTTAAAAATAAAAATTTATAGGTTAAATCTGCCGCTTTACCTCTACCGAATAAAAACTTCCAAGATTGCAGTCCGTAATAAGACCAAGAAATCATAGTTGATACTGCAAATAACACTACCGCTATTGTTAAGAAAACATTAGAGTAAGGAATGTAAGCAGCAAAAGCTTTAGCGGTAATACCAGCTCCTTGAACAACATCTGCCCCTATCTGAACTGCACCACTACCATCTGTACTAACATCTAAACCATATTCAAAATATCCGCCAAAGTTGAAGATAACAATTACTAAAGCCGTCATCGTACAAATTAACACGGTATCTATAAAAGGCTCTAACAAAGCTACTAAACCTTCACTTGCTGAATATTTTGTTCTTACTGCAGAGTGAGCAATAGAGGCAGAACCTGCACCGGCTTCGTTAGAGAATGCTGCTCTTTTAAACCCTACTAATAACACACCAATCACCCCACCAACTCCAATGGCTTTAGGATTAAATGCTTCTGTAACGATTAAAGCAACCGCATCATCAATTAAATTGAAATTAGCAAAAATGATGTATAAACATGCTACTACATACATAATAGCCATAAAAGGAACTACTTTTTCAGTTACCTGAGCAATCCTCTTAATACCTCCTATTATAATTATACCTACTAAAATTGCAAGTCCCAAACCAACAATAGCTCCTGCCGCTGTACTCTGCCAGTTAAATAATTCTTTTAATACAATAGTTGCTTGATTAGATTGCGCAGCGTTACCACCACCAAAAGAGCCTCCAATACAGAAAACAGCAAAGATTACCGCAGCAACTTTACCTAATTTTTGAAATCCTCTTTCCTTTAATCCTTTGCTCAAATAATACATAGGACCTCCGTAAACCGTTCCATCTTCTCCGACATCACGATATTGAACCCCTAAAGTACATTCTACAAATTTTGTAGACATCCCTAAAAGACCACAAACAATCATCCAAAATGTAGCCCCAGGACCCCCTAATGCAATGGCTAATGCAACCCCTGCAATGTTACCATTACCAACAGTACCAGATACTGCCGTTGCAAGTGCCTGAAAGTGACTTACTTCTCCGTCTGAACTTTCATCTCTAATGGTATCTATAATATCTCCGTTTACTGCTAAATCATCTTCTAAGCCTACTAAATGCTCTTCTATATCTACGTTAGATAAATCTTGACCTTGAGCAATACCGTCTTCACCGTATAATTCTTTTGCTCCATGTTTTTCAATATCTTCATACTTACCTCTTACCGTATTAATAGCTTTTCCGAAAAACCTAACATTAGGAAATCCAAAATAGATGGTAAAAAACAAAGCACTTGCTACTAACAGAACTAAAACAAAAGGAATATCTGGATCATGCCAAACATTGAAGAAAATTACTGCGGAAAAGAAATCGGAAATAGGCTTAAATGCTTCATCAATTTTTTCATCTAATCCTTTTTCCACTACCTCTTGAGAAAAGGTAAAAATAGGCGCCATTAATGCAAACAGCGTAAGAAGTCTATACTTCATAATATGTAAATTTGTTTTATAATTAGTCTAGTCGTCAGCAATATCTTAAAAAAAAACAACGCAATCAAGGAATATTATTTAAATCTCTTTAAACGATATGAAACATTTCGTTCAGTTTTCTGATTTGCTCCGGCCTTCCCAATACAATTACCTTACTTTTTGGTTGCAGTTGCAAATCTGCTTCAGGATTAATTATATAGTCGCCTTCTGGTGATATATACCCTATAATTGTACAGCCTGTTTTTCTTCTTAGATCAAGATCACGAAGCGAATTACACTCCATTTGATCCGTAAAATCTTCTATAGAAACCTCTTCTAAGTTAGTGGTATGTCCACCTTCAACAGAAAGCTTGTCCATAAAGGTGATTAAATCTGGCATCACCACCAAAGAGGCCATATGATCTCCACCAATTTTATCTGGCATGATCACTTTATTAGCCCCAGCCAACATTAATTTCTTTTGAGAATTTAATAAAGAAGCTCTACTGATGATAAAAAGATCTTTATTTAATTGTCTTGAAGATAGCACTACAAATAAATTGGTAGCATCATCCGGCAAAGCAGTAATTAAAAACTTTGCGCGCTCTATTCCCGCTTCCATTAATATTTCGTCATCATTTGCATCGCCTTCTATGAAAAGTATATTTTCTTCAAAGCGCTCTATAATCTCTTTATCCTTTTCTATAATTACAAACGGACGCTTATAAGCTTTTAAACGTTCTGCTGCTTGCGTACCATTTCTGCCATAACCACAAACAATAACATGATCTGTAAGACTATTAATTTTAGATTTCACTTTTTTCTTTTTTAATATTTGAAGCGAATTTCTACCTAAAACATATTCGGTTATTACCGATATAGCAAAGGCAAATATAAAAACGCTTGAAACGATTAATGATATGGTAAAAAATTTAGATTGCGCATCTAATGGTCGCACTTCGGAAAACCCTACAGTGGTCACTGTAATTATGGTCATGTAAATGGCATCTACCCAATCATAATTTGAAATATAACGATACCCTAAAATTCCAAACAGCAATACAGCTGTCATTAGAAATATTGCTAAATATATTTTAGATCTAAAAAGTCTAAGCATAGGTCACAGGTCAAAGACTGACGTTCTCTTGGTATATATTAAATCTTTAATTTTTAACCAAAAGGCTACAAATAAATATAAGGCAAAACCAAAACCAAGGGTTACAAAGGTTAAATAAATAAAAGATGTTCTCACTACACGAATACGAATTCCTAAACGTTCCGCTATACGCCTACATACTTCAAAACCATGCTTTTGAAAAAAGTATAATAATTGATATAAGAAATTCATGTGTTAAAATTAGGCATTTCCTTTTAATAAACTATTACCTACTGCACATTGCAAGCATTTATTTTTCAAACAATAATTAGTATACAATTGCAGCAAAGACTGACTTTCCATAGCATTATGAGCCGAGATTTTGAGATTATTAAAATTTTCTATAATCGAATTATCTTCTTTTTTGATACCTATTATAATAGGTATTAAATTACTTTCAATCTCTTTTCCATGGTATTGCGCATGACAGAACTTAAGTGGCAATATCGTATTTATAATCAAAAGATCTATAAATTTCTTAGTAAGTTTCTTTTTACTTTTTTTAGATTCTTTTGCAAACGTATAATGGGTATCCCAATACTCACTGGCCGATACGCTGAATATACCGTAAAGTTCTTCTATGGAAGTGGCATCTATAAGCCGACGAAATAAGTTATTTTGCCCTGCGTATAAATGTGAAAATTGTGACAATCTAATGGTTGGAAAATTGGGTGGTCTCAATTTAAAAAATGCAGGCCTTACTGCATTTGAGTCCTCACATTGAAATTTACGCTTCACATACTGATATTCATCTTTTAATTCCCTAAAATAAAGATCTGTATTGTTTTCGTCTAACAAGCCTGCATGACCAAATAACAAACTTTCCAATTGCAAGGTATTTGCTCCTATTTTACGTACAGAAGTGAAATCTACACTTTGAGCCAAACTTAAAAAGGCATCTCCATTTATTTTTAATCCGAAATTTTTTAACAACAGCACAAACAATACTTCTTCCCAATTGTTCTTAGACTTTTTTAAAAGACTTAGAATTAAGGTCGATTTTTCTTCTAATCGCTCAAAATACATCCTGTCTAACCAGTTTTTTAAAACAAAACTATCTAAACCCGTAATTTGCTTTTCACAGTTAATAAAACGTTTTCCACTTTTTGAAAATAGCGCCTCATAAGCTTTAATCAATTTTGGAGATAAATAAGTTTTAAGCGCTAAAGTTGGTATTGGAATATTATCTTTTCTATGAACTGTAGCATCATCTTCCCATACTACATGCAAAATAACCGTATCATAGTTCTCATCTTGTTCGTGGTTATGTGCATACCAATCAGACGATTTTATATGTATCTCTACATTGCCGGCCCATAGTTGACTTCCTATTCTAATTTGGGCATTAAAAAAATCTGGACCTGCAAGATGATTATGAGTTCCTACTTGAACTATTTCAATAGCCTCCCCACTCGTACTTACCAAGTTGGTTATTGGAAGTTTCTTATGTTTCCATATAAAATGCAAAAAGTCTTCGCGCATGTAATCATATCATTAACAAGGCATAAGATAGTAAATAAAAGCAAAAAAGACCGTACTGCTCATATAATCAGCAGTACGATCTTTCCTTTATATAAAATAAGATTCTAGGTAATTCTATAGGATTTACTCAACAACCTCACCTTCCCAATTCATGAAACCACCTAATAAATTATAAGCATTTTCAAATCCTACACTATTCATGATAGCACATGCTTGTCCGCTTCTTGCTCCAGAACGACAATACACATAGTAACTTTTATTTTTGTCAAGTTTTTCAATTTCATCTAAAAAACCTTGCCCTAAATGAATATCTATATTTGTAGCCTCTGGAATGTAACCGCCTTCTACTTCTTCAGGTGTACGCACATCTAAAATAAAAGCATTGCCATCATTGTTTAGTTGCTCTACCCATTCTTCTTGTGATAAATCTGCCATTTCTTTATGTATTTTTAAGTTCTCCAAAAATAGTGCATTATTTAAATAAAACCTTACACTAGGCCTAGAGATTAGAACCTACAATTTAATACTCTCAACGAAAAGTATTCAACCAATGTTTTAAAAAGAAGCATGTAGATTTCTAAAAGCTATCTAAATTGTCTTACCAAAGCCACCAAATAGGGAACGATAAAAAAAACATCAGAAATTGCCGTACTTGTGTTTATAGTCTACCAACCATAACCCTAAGGTTAAAAATTACTTAATTTTAGCATCGAAGACACGCATAACCTCTTTATATGTTTTTGCCTCATCTAAGAATTCTTGTATAATATTTACGGGACCAAGTGGAAGCCATTTTTTTGGTTTCTTTTTTATAATTTCCATAATAGTTGTTTTTAGCTCAGATACACTCATGAAACCAACTTCATCTTCAACAACAGATTCAACATAAACCATCTTAGTTAAATATACAATACTATACCATAAACTAATTCCACCTGTTTGTTTCTTGCGTATTTGAGTATAAACATTTCCTTGCGAATCTATGATGACAACATTTTTTTGATATGTTTTGACGTGCTTTTTATCTCTTAAAAAAGATTCTGCTGCAATTCTTTTTTTTCTAATATAGACACCAATATCGCCTGTCATATGATTCACATATAAAGCTGGGAACACTATACTATTATTCATCCCTCTCGATATTTTGATATAAACGACCACCTGTCGAAATTCCACCTAATCTAAACCACCATGGGGTTGAAGATATAGGATAAGCTAATTTCCAGTAAATTATGCGTGGTAATTCTTCACTAGGAAAAGCATTCCCATGCCCCCAACGCATGTGGCTTGCATTACTGCCAAAACGTTTTAAATTCCAGGTCTGATTGCCTATCTGCTTTAGCAAAGGTTGTCGTTCCATTAATTCTTGACTTATCGCCCAATGATGTTTTTTTCCACTCATATCAACACCCAATCGTTTCCATCTTGCAACGCTTGCACCATATTCATGCGACATTCCGTAACCAAAGTACCGCTTAGCGCCACCAACTACACCTTTTGACAAAACAGCTTTCCCTAAACCGCTAAATACAGACTTCACCAAAAACACATCAGAAATTGCCATCCCAGTATTCAACACTCCCCAACCATAATCACCATCTTGAAAATCATAATAAGCCTGTTTACCAGAGCCCCAAATAGGTGCAAATGATTCTCCTGTGCCAACTTCAGGAAAACGTTTTGTATCAAAATTCGTCCCTGGGCCTCCAAAAATAGTCATATTCATATCACTGTGATGAATGGCAATTACCGCTTCTTTATACCCATCTCCTTGTTGAGGGTATAGATTCGCATTAGGATGCTTTACTCGTATTTTTAATAAACTTTTATAGGCTTCCTTTATGTACCGTGGTGTTCTATTGCCAATAATGATATCTCCGTTAGGGTTATATATGTTATTGTAAACATCATAATATAATTCTTCTCTGTAGTCCCAAAAGTATTCTTTATCCTCTACTTTAATTCCATAAACTGCCCCATCATCATTAAAATAAGAAATTTCACCTTTAGGCACATATACAATACCCCCATTAGGAGTTTTATAAAACTTATTTACAACTAAGGCATGATTAAAAGCTTTTGCCCATTTTGCATTGAAATAATTACTCGCAAGATCCAATGCCCCCTTTTTATTTTGAAAATTTGTCTTATTTGAAAAATAAATAATATTACCTGCTTTTCTTGCATAATTACTTATTAAAAGATTCATTCTTAAAGTAGTATTTTCTACTTTTTCATTGTCTTTGAGAGCATTTATCGCATGTTTAACACTACTATCTAATTGCTTCTTTAACGGTCTTTTTAATAACTGTAATTTGGTATTATGATTATAAGATTTTTCCATTTATTGAGGGATTAATAAGTATTTTCATTGACAGAATTTAGTATCTATTTATGATTTACTAAAAATAAGTTTCATTTTCGGCAAATCAACTTCAAGTTACTAAATAATTGTATTTAGAAATTATTTTTGAATATATTTTCGACACAATACATTTTTGATTCATGCAATTATTAATATATTTTATTTTATTAACTCTCAAAATTTACAAAATTGTATTCTGGCTTGACCCAAAATATAAATCTATTGTTTCAAACAATTAACAAATAATTAATAACTACATCAAAAAATAAACATACATTTGTATATACAATTATTGTACAGACATGAATGTAGAAGCCATCATAAAAACAGAAAAAGAAATTCCTTTACGCCAAAGGACTCTTATTCATTTAAATCTAGTAAGTAATAAGGTAACGGAGATTACTACAAATAAGCTAAAACCTTTTGATGTTTCGCTTCAGCAATTTAATGTTTTAAGGATTTTAAGAGGTCAAAAAGGTAAAGCTGCCAATTTGAGTACACTTAATGACCGTATGGTTACTAAAATGAGTAATACCACTAGACTTGTTGATAAGCTAATAACTAAAGGGTATGTATTACGCACTGCTTGTGAAAGCAACCGCAGAAAAGTAGAGATCTACATTACGGAATCGGGTTTAGACGCTTTATTGCAAATGGATAAAGCAATGCAAAGTGCAGACGAGACTATTCTTGAGAAATTTACAAACGAAGACTTACTAGTATTGAATAAATTATTTGATAAATTTTAAAATAACACATGAACAATTATATTGACAACTTAAACTGGCGTTACGCCACCAAAAAATTTGATGCTACAAAAAAGGTTTCAAAAGAAGATTTTGAAACTATATTAGAAGCCGCATCCTTAACAGCATCTTCTTATGGGCTACAACCTTACAAAATACTTGTAATAGAAGATCCTACTATCCGTGAACAATTAAAACCATTTGCATGGGGACAATCTCAAATTACGGATGCTACTTATTTAATAGCATTTGTGCATGACACCAGCTTTAATGAAGCATTAATAGACAGCCATTTAAAGGATATAAGTGAAATCAGAGGTATCCCTTCTGAAGCATTAGCCGGTTATTCAGATTTCATGAAATCTAAACTAATGCCTTTATCTGATGAAACTAAAGCTGTCTGGGCAGCTAAACAAACTTATATTACACTAGGAAATGTATTATCTGCTGCGGCTGATCTAAAAATTGACACTTGCCCTATGGAGGGTTTTGAGCCTGCTGAGTTCAATAAAATTTTAGGCTTAGACGCTCAAAATTTAAACACTTCTTTACTGGTATCCATTGGATACCGAGCAGAAGACGATGACACTCAGCATTATAAAAAAGTTAGAAAATCTAAAGAAAAATTAATTCAATACATATAAACAACTATTACTAATTACTTAATTTTTAAAACATGAAAAAAAATATTTTAAGTGCCGTATTTGCAATCGTAATAGCTACCGCTGCAACAGCAGGAGTAAACCCAATAGATGGTGAAAAGAAAGCCGTTAAAACAAAAGAGAGTACTGTAACTTGGAAAGGGTACAAATTTGCAGGATCTCATGAAGGTAAGATTGCTTTACAGTCCGGAGAATTACTATTTGAAGGTGATAAATTAACAGGCGGTGAATTTGTTGTAGATATGGCAAGTATTACGGTTGGAGATTTGGCTGCTGGTCAAGGAAAAGAAAAATTAGAAGGCCACCTAAAAGCTGATGACTTTTTTGGAACTGAAAATTACGCAACATCAAAATTAGTTTTTACGAGCGTAAAAGCAACTGGTAAAAATTCTTATGATGTTACTGGAGATTTAACCATTAAAGGCATTACAAAAGCAGTTACTTTTGACATCTCTGTATATGGTAGCAAAGCAACAGCTACTTTAAAGGTAGATAGAACTAACTATGATATACACTATGGCTCTACAAATTTCACAGATACTTTAAAGGATAAAGCTATTTATGATGAATTTGACTTAGTGGTTGATTTACAGTTTTAATTCACTAAAAAAAATAACAAAACCCCATTGTACTGTTAATTCGTATAATGGGGTTTATTTTTTTACACAATGCTGTTTGAAATCTTAAAAATGATTTCTATCTTTGAAGTCAATGAAAAATTTAACTGTAAATACTTGGTGGTGGAATAACTTACGAAAAAACGCGTGAGCATAGCACCATTGTATTCAATTTATATAAGGCTTGTCATCACGACAAGCCTTACTTATTTTATAGCATTAACATGACGTACAAACTACATACCCATTACAAAAAAATACTTGCTGATACCATTACACCAGTAAGCGTATACCTTAAAATTCGCGATCGCTTTCCTAACAGTATACTACTAGAAGGAAGCGATTACCATGCTAATGACAACAGTTTCTCTTATATCTGCTGCAATCCTATTGCATCTATTAAAGTAGAAAACGAAAGTATCACCCAGCAGTTCCCAGATGGTAAGGTTGAAGAAATAGCTATTGATGCTTCTACGGATGTAGTAAGTATCATTGAAAATTACAGCAAGCGATTTATTGCCGATGAGAACGATTTTAAATTTATTGACAACGGCCTCTTTGGTTATATGGCATATGATGCGGTTCGGTACTTTGAGGATGTAAAGGTTTCTAAAAAAGAAAACTCTGTTGCTATCCCAGATATCTACTATGCGGTATACAAAAATATCATCGCTATAAATCATTTTAAAAATGAAGCGTATATTTTTTCTAACTGTTATGAGTCTGAAAGTAATGTATCTGAAATAGAGCAGATATTAAATGTAAAGAATTTTGCTTCTTATAACTTTACCCTAGATGGTGCAGTTGCTTCAAATTTAGAAGACGATGATTTTAAAGAACATGTAAAACTGGCTAAAAAGCACTGCCAAAGAGGAGATGTTTTTCAACTAGTATTATCACGTCGTTTTTCCCAAGGGTTTAAAGGTGATGAATTTAATGTTTATAGAGCGCTGCGCTCTATCAATCCATCACCGTACTTATTCTATTTTGATTATGGCGATTTTAAAATATTCGGAAGTTCTCCAGAAGCACAATTAGTCGTTAAAGATGGTGCTGCAGAAATTCATCCAATTGCAGGCACATTTAAACGTACCGGCGATGATGAAAAAGATGCGATTATCGCAAAAGAATTGACGGAGGATGACAAAGAAAATAGTGAGCATGTGATGCTCGTAGACTTAGCGCGAAATGACTTGAGTCGTAATGGAAATATGGTGAGAGTAACCAACTACCGCGAAGTACAATTCTTTTCGCATGTGATACACCTAGTATCTAAAGTGGTGGGACAAAAGAAAAAAGACATCCCTACGATGAAAGTAGTTGCAGATACTTTTCCTGCAGGTACGCTAAGTGGTGCGCCCAAACATATGGCCATGCAATTGATAGAAAAATACGAAAAAACAAGCAGAGGCTATTATGGTGGTGCTATAGGTTTTATGGATTTTAACGGGAATTTTAATCATGCCATTATGATTAGAACCTTCCTTAGCAAAAATCATAGCTTACATTACCAAGCTGGAGCAGGTATTGTTGCTGCCTCTAACCCTGAAGACGAATTACAAGAGACCTATAATAAACTTGGTGCTTTAACAAAAGCACTTGAAATTGCTGAGACCATATAATCATGAAGAAAATTTTAGTTATAGATAATTACGATAGCTTCACCTATAATCTAGTTCATTACTTAGAAGACCTAGATTGCGAAGTGGTTGTAAAAAGAAACGATCAACTTTCTTTAGAAGAGGTTGATGCTTTTGAATACATTGTTCTTTCCCCAGGACCAGGGATCCCAGAAGAGGCAGGTTTATTAAAAGATATTATTAGAACCTACGCCCCTACAAAGAAAATTTTTGGTGTTTGCTTAGGGCAACAAGCGATTGCCGAAGTCTTCGGTGGCTCATTAATTAACCTTGAGCAGGTTTATCATGGTATTGCTACGCCTATTTCTATCACGCAAGAAGATACTATTTTTAAAGATTTACCGACAGAAATAAAAGTGGGTCGCTACCATTCTTGGGTCGTAAACCCTAAAGAATTACCCAACTCTTTGATCGCTACATCTTTTGATGTAAACGGACAAATAATGTCATTGCGCCATACCACATATGATGTATCCGCAGTACAATTTCATCCAGAGTCTGTATTGACTCCCGACGGGAAAAAGATATTACAGAATTGGTTACTATCTTAGGCTAGAAAAGAAACACATAATTTTAGGAGGACCAAAAAATAAAGTAATAACACACTAAAAACCGCTCTAGTTTAGAACGGTAAAGAGGCGATTATGAAAGATATATTAAACAGACTAATTAATCACGATGTACTGCCTAAAGCAGATGCCAAGCAGGTATTGGTTAACATTGCAAAAGGAGATTACAACACCAGTCAGATTGCTGCTTTTTTAACGGTATATATGATGCGAAGTGTCACTATAGAAGAACTAGAAGGCTTTCGTGATGCCTTGCTAGAGCTTTGTTTAGCGGTAGATTTATCTGCCTATAATCCAGTAGACTTATGCGGTACTGGTGGTGATGGTAAAGATACTTTTAACATCTCTACACTAGCTTCTTTCGTTACTGCAGGTGCTGGTATTAAAGTGACCAAACATGGTAATTATGGTGTGTCTTCAAAATGCGGAAGCAGTAATGTCATGGAATTTTTAGGCATCAAATTTAGTAGTGATGCTGGCTTTTTAGAAAAAAGTATTGATGAGGCCGGAATTTGCGTTTTACACGCTCCCCTATTTCACCCAGCCATGAAAAATGTAGCTCCCATCCGAAAAGAACTAGCGGTTAAAACATTTTTCAATATGTTAGGGCCTATGGTAAACCCTGCCTTCCCAAAGAACCAAATGGTAGGTGTTTTTAATCTAGAACTGGCTAGAATGTATGGATACCTTTATCAGAATACAGATAAAAATTTCACTGTACTTCATGCCTTAGATGGGTATGATGAAATTTCACTAACCGGAAATACAAAAACTATATCCAACACTACAGAAAGCATGCTTAAGCCTTCAGATTTTGGCGTGCGTGCTGTTACCATGCAAGAAATTGCAGGGGGAGAAAGTATTGAAGCATCTGCTCAAATATTTTTAAATATTTTACAAGGAAAAGGTACAGAAGCTCAAATTAATGTGGTGTGTGCTAATGCCGGAATGGCCATTGCTACGGTTGACAGTTTAACGCCTATGCAAGGTTTTGAAAGAGCAAAAGAATCATTAGTAAGCGGAAAAGGATTAGCCGCTTTAAAAAAACTACAAGCATTGAGCGCCTTATAAAGAATAAGATGAACATATTAGATAAAATAGTAATAGACAAACGCAAAGAGGTAATCCTTAGAAAGTCTTTAATTCCAATAAAGCAATTAGAGCAATCGGTTTTATTTGATAGACCTGAAAATTCTCTAGCAATTGCACTACGCAATAGTGCCTCTGGCATCATTGCAGAACACAAAAGAAGATCGCCTTCTAAATCAGAAATTAATCAAAGTTTAAATGTGCAAGATGTTGCTACGGGCTATGAAGATGCAGGAGTGTGTGGCATGTCTGTTTTAACCGATGCCAAATATTTTGGTGGTTCGCTAGATGATCTTCTCATTGCAAGAGCAGCTACTAAGTTTCCATTACTGCGTAAAGAATTTATCATAGATGAATACCAACTTTTAGAAGCAAAAGCATACGGGGCAGATGTAATTTTATTGATTGCTGCTATTTTATCTAAAGAAGAAATTAAAAATCTTTCTGAGTTTGCAAAAAGCCTAAAACTAAATGTACTATTAGAGGTTCATAATGAAGAAGAGTTACAGAAATCTATCATGCCAAGCTTAGATATGTTAGGCGTAAACAATAGAAACTTAAAGACGTTTGACGTAAGCCTTGAAACCAGTAAAGCACTTTCTACCTTAATTCCTGATGATTTTATAAAAGTTTCTGAAAGCGGAATTAGTTCTATTGCTGCTATTCAAGATTTGAAAAACTATGGATACCAAGGTTTTTTAATTGGTGAAAATTTTATGAAAACGGATGCTCCTGGAGCTCATGCCAAAAAATTTATTGAACAATTAGAAGCGAAATAATATAAAAATGACGGCAGATAAATACACCATATCAGACAACACACCGACCACTTTAGAGCATCATCATTTAAAGTTAAAAATTTGCGGGATGAAATTTAATACCGCTAATGTTGCTGCGTTGCAACCTGATTATTTAGGATTTATCTTTTGGGAACCTTCTAAAAGAAATTTTGAAGGCCCACTGGAAGCAATTCCACATCACATTAAAAAAGTGGGGGTATTTGTTGATGCTACTATCGAAGAAATTTCTCGTAAAGTTGAAGATTATAAGTTACTGGCTGTGCAGCTTCATGGTCATGAATCTCCTGAATTTTGCGAAGCATTAAAAGCAAAAATTAGCACCATTCAAATCATTAAAGTTTTCTCTATCAAAGACGAATTTAATTTTGAAGCTTTAGAAGCCTATGAAGAGGTCGCAGATTTCTTTTTATTTGACACCAAAGGAAAACTTCCAGGAGGAAATGGCTATACTTTTAATTGGGATGTATTGAATAATTACCCTTCTAAAAAAACCTATTTTCTAAGTGGCGGTATTGGTCTTGAAGAAGTAAGTAAGCTAGAAGCCTTTTTAAAGATACCCGCTTCAAAATATTGCCATGCTATAGATGTTAATAGCAAATTTGAAACATCACCTGGCCTTAAGGATATAGACCGCTTAGAACAATTGATAAAAAATTTGAAAAAGAACTAAAATACATTGGAATCTTAAGCATTCTATTACGACTAAAAAGAGAATACTTTTTATTTCTTACAAAATACTAATTCACATGAATTATAACGCAACTGAAAAAGGATACTACGGAGAATTTGGTGGAGCATACATCCCAGAAATGCTATACCCAAACGTGGAAGAGTTACGCCAGAACTACCTTAAAGTAATGGCTGAACCGGACTTTAAAAAAGAATTTGATCAGCTTCTAAAAGATTACGTCGGCAGACCTTCTCCATTATACTTTGCTAAACGACTTTCAGAAAAATACAATACGAAAGTATATTTAAAGCGTGAAGACCTGAACCATACTGGAGCTCACAAAGTAAATAATACGATTGGCCAAATATTAATGGCTAAGCGTCTTAAAAAAACTAGGATTATTGCTGAAACTGGCGCAGGACAACACGGAGTAGCAACGGCAACCGTTTGCGCATTAATGGGCATGAAATGCGTGGTATATATGGGGGAAATAGATATTGCACGCCAAGCACCCAACGTAGCACGCATGAAAATGCTAGGTGCCGAAGTTAGGCCCGCCTTATCTGGCAGTAGAACCCTAAAGGATGCTACTAATGAAGCCATCCGGGACTGGATTAATAATCCCGTAGACACCCATTATATTATAGGTTCTGCTATAGGTCCACACCCGTACCCTGATATGGTCACGCGTTTCCAATCTATTATTTCTGAAGAAATAAAATGGCAACTAAAAGAAAAAGAAGGACGCGAAAATCCTGATTATGTTGTAGCTTGTATAGGTGGCGGTAGTAATGCTGCAGGTACATATTATCATTTTTTACACGAACCAGAAGTAGGTATCATTGCGGTAGAAGCAGCTGGTAAAGGTGTAAATTCTGGCGAAAGCGCTGCAACTTCAGCCTTAGGAAAAGAAGGTGTAATCCATGGTTGTAAAACTTTATTAATGCAAACTAATGACGGACAAATTACAGAACCGTATTCTATCTCCGCAGGATTAGATTATCCGGGAGTAGGACCTTTGCATGCTCACCTCTATACCTCTGGTCGCGGAGAATTTTATTCTGCCACAGATGATGAAGCTATGCATTCTGGCTTAGAATTAACGCAATTAGAAGGTATTATTCCTGCTATAGAAACGAGTCATGCTCTAGCCATCTTTAAACATAAGACCTTTAAACCAGACGATGTTGTTGTTATTAGTTTATCTGGTCGTGGAGATAAAGATTTAGATAATTATATAAAATATTTCAATTTGTAAAAAAATAGTATCAATGAACAGAATAAATCAAAAAATGCAAGAGGACAAAAAACTCTTGTCTATCTATTTTACTGCAGGATACCCATCTTTAAATGATACCGTAAAAGTGATTCAAGATTTAGAGGCGAGCGGTATTGACATGATTGAAATAGGATTGCCTTTTAGCGACCCTCTGGCAGATGGACCTACCATTCAAAACAGTTCTACAGCTGCATTGAAAAATGGGATGACCACAACTATTCTCTTTGAGCAATTGAAAGACATCCGGAAATCGGTATCCATTCCCTTAATCTTAATGGGCTATTTTAACCCGATGTTGCAATACGGTGTAGAAGCCTTTTGTAAGAAATGTGCAGAAATAGGGATTGATGGGCTAATTATGCCAGATTTACCGCTAGATGTGTATCAAGACGAATATGAAGCTATTTTCAAGAAATATGATTTAAAAAATATCTTCCTAATTACGCCACAAACAAGTGATGCCCGCATTCTACAAATTGATGCTGCTTCTGATGCCTTTATTTATATGGTGAGTACTGCAAGTGTTACAGGGTCAAAGTCTGGCTTTGGCGAAGAACAAACTTCCTATTTTAATCGTATTGCTGCTATGAACCTTAAAAACCCTCAGATAGTAGGTTTCGGGATTAATAACTCAAGTACTTTTAAGCAAGCTACAACACATGCTAAAGGTGCTATTATTGGTTCTGCCTTTATAAAGCATCTTACAGAACATGGCGTAGCTACTATTCCTGAGTTTGTAAAGGAAATTAGATAGCTAATAGCATGAAAGAATTTTTAAACAGTTGGAAGCTAATCTTATTAGCATGTTTCACATTAGGTTTAGCTCCGTTTTTTCCTGAACCACATCTATGGGGTAAATTAAAATGGATTGCTGGCGGAGCTACAGGAATGAATTTTCAGGACTGGTTTGATGTACTCTTACACGGTTTTCCTTTTTTACTTTTACTACGATTAATGGTGGTGAAGCTATGGAAGAAACAGGACGTTAAATAAAGCTGTTTTCTAATATAAAATCGATACATTTAATCTTACTTTTCAATAGAAATCAAAACAAGAGAATGAAGAAGATTATAATTTGCCTTTTAGCTATGGCAAGTGTAGCAATCAACGCGCAAGAAAAAGCCCAGTTAGAATCACAAATTAGACATAGCATTGATGAAATCAGAGATTTTGTTTCCATACCTAATAATGCTAGTGATCACGCAGACATCAATAGGAACTTAACTTGGCTAACGAAAAAATTTACGGAAAGAGGGTTCAATACATCTGTACTACCCACTTCAGGAGAATCTTTATTTTTTGCCACCCTTCCCATCATAGATGGCAAGCCAACAATTCTTTTCTACATGCATTTTGACGGGCAGCCTGTAGATGCCTCTAAATGGGATCAAAAAAATCCCTATCAAGTGGTCTTAAAATCTCCAGAAGGCGATACATTTAAAAATGAATTATTTGAAGATTTAAATACTAATTTAAATGAGGAATGGCGTTTATTTGGTAGATCTACTTCAGATGACAAAGGTCCGATTGTCCTGTTACTAAACGCTTTTGATTTGTTAAAGAAGAACAATGCGACCCTTCCTTTTAATGTCAAAATTATTTTAGATAGCGAAGAAGAAAACGGCAGCAAGCCACTTCCTAATGCCGTCAAAGAATATAGAGAATTATTAGAGGCCGACTTTTTGATTATTAATGATGGTCCCGTTCACAGTTCTGGGAAACCTACAATTGTTTATGGTTGTAGAGGAATAACAACAATGAGCCTTACTACATACGGTCCTATAAAACCTCAACATAGCGGGCATTATGGCAACTACGCTCCTAACCCAGGTTTTCAGCTTTCAAAATTATTAGCAAGTATGAAAGACAAAGATGGGAAGGTTACTATAGATGGGTATTATGATGGCATTACCTTTAATGAAGAAACCATGGTTATTTTAAAAAATGTTCCTGATGATGCTGCAAACATCAATAAAAATTTACAAATAAAAGCTCCTGAAAAAGTAGGCTCTTTTTATCAAGAGGCATTACAATATCCATCCTTAAACATTAGAGGCTTGTCTTCTGGATGGGTGGGTGAAGAAGCCAGAACAATTGTACCTGGGAGTGCTACAGCAGAATTAGATTTACGTCTTGTTCCTGAGTCTGACGGAACTCGGTTAAAATCTCTCGTAAAAAAACATATTGAAGCACAAGGGTATTTTGTAACCACAAAGGAACCTACCACAGAAGAACGCCTTAAACATGACCGTGTTATTAAAATTACAGAAAGTGGTGTTACCGATGCATTTAGAACAGACCTCAACAATACCTATGGTAACTTTATTCTAAATACATTACAAAAACAATTTCAAGAAGACGTGGTTCAAATTCGTATTATGGGTGGTACAGTACCTATTGCCCCTTTTATTAATGAATTAAAAATTCCTGCATTTATTGTACCTATGGTCAACCCAGACAACAATCAACATAGCCCTAATGAAAATTTAAAAATCAGTCAGATAGGTTACGGCATTCGTACTTTTTACAGCCTGTTATCTACTCCCTTAGAATAGTTACTTACTAGTTTAACAAGGCACTAACAAAGCTTTACAATAGTCTTAACGGAGAAATATTATCCCTTTTTATAACTTGTAGTTGAACATAAAAAAAGAAAAAAATATGGGAATTATAGATGATAAGAGACTTAAAAGAAAAGTAGAACAAACGAATCCGACAAACCCTACAGGGAACACAAATCAAACTACGAACTCGTTTGATATTGAAAAGGACACTATAAAAGATCAGCAAAACAAAAAATAATAGTTGTTTAGTTTGTTTTAAAAAGCCGCAAATTCAGAATTGAATTTGGGGCTTTTTTTATGCGAGCCTTACAAAGGCTATTACAAATATCCCGAAAGTATCACAGTAAGTTTAACTCGGTGTGATTTTATTACCGAATAGGTTCACTTCATTTGTATAAACCTAAAAAGTTCAGAAAAATGAAAAAAATCTATTTAATTACAAGTATGATTCTCGCCTTAGCATTTACTAGTTGCGATGACGATGATGACAATCAAGAAGTACAAATAATCCCAGCAGCTGGAACTATTGCTGGTGGCCCTTTTACCTTTTGCGTAGACGGTGTTGCAGATATGGTAAGCGGTATTACTATAGACGATTCTAGTGCTATAGGCGCAAATAGCACATGGGTTATAACAGATGACCAAGGAAACATCCTAGGATTGCCACCTACATTAACTGATGTAGAAGGTGTGAATTTTGATGATGCTGGAGCTGGAGTATGTTTTATCTGGTACCTACGTTTTGAAGATGGTTTAGTAGGCGCAGAGGTAGGAATGAATACGTCTAATTTAGATGGAACATTTGATCTTTCTAATTCAATACAAGTGACTAGAAATAAAACAAATGCAGGAATATTAACTGGCGGACCTTATGAATTTACTGTAGACGGGACACCGGATATGGTTACCGGATTAAGTTTGGATAGCAGTGATGCTAGTGGAAGTAATAGCACCTATGTAATTACAGATGCAGATGGAAATATCTTAGGAATGCCTCCTACCTTAGAAGCATTGGAAGGTGTAGATTTTGATGGCGCTGGCGCTGGTGTTTGCTTAATTTGGTATTTACGTTACGAAGATGGTTTAGTAGGTGCAGAAGTGGGCATGAACGCAAATGATCTAGATGGTTGCTTTAGTCTTTCAAATTCAGTTACAGTAACTAGATTACAAGGAGCTAATGCAGGGACAATTGCAGGAGGTCCTTACGATTTTTGTATTGATGGAACTGCTGATATGGTTTCAGGAATTTCTTTAGATAGTGCAAATACCTCTGGTGACAATAGTACTTGGGTAATTACGGATGATCAAGGAAATATCTTGGGATTACCACCAACATTAGATGCTGTTGAAGGTGTAGATTTTGACGGTGCTGGTGCTGGCGTTTGCTTAATATGGTACTTACGTTACAATGGTAATATTACCGGAGCTGAAGTAGGGATGAATGCAAATGAATTAGCAGGAGATTATGACCTTTCTAACGCGTTAACTGTAACAAGGAGCAAAACTGAAGCAGGAGTACTTTCTGGCGGTCCTTATAACTTTACTATTGACGGGACATCAGATTTTGTATCTGGGATTACTCTAGATAATACGAATGTTAGCGGATCATTAAGTACTTATGTAATAACAGATGCAGATGGAAATATCCTAGGAATGCCTCCTACTTTAGAAGCTGTTGAAGGTGTAGATTTTGATGGCGCAGGAGTTGGCGTATGTTTAATCTGGTATTTACGTTATGAAGACGGATTAACAGGTGCCGAAGTAGGGATGAATGCAAATGACCTAGCAGGTTGTTTTGATTTATCAAATGCGATTACTGTAAACAGAACAATGCCTTAAATATTGTTTTTTAAAAATTGTCTATACTGTAAAACCCGGAAATCAATAGTATTGAATTCCGGGTTTTTACTTTTCATCATTTTATAAGCATCCAACCCACCTACAGCTCTATTGGCTGCTCCAGAAGGCGCTGTCAAGGATACTGTTTTTATACACCTATCCCCTAGTTGAAATTGATGAATGCGAGGCACAATATCAGACAAAACTTTAAGTTGAATGTTTTGTTCTTTTAAATGCTTTCTGAATAAATATTCTGGTCCATTTTTACTATTACCTCCTGTAAATAATAAGGTATTTATAGTAGGGTATTGTTTTAGATACCCAATAACATTTCGCAATTGTATGTTTTGCATTCCTAGATCAGAAGCATCAATCTTAATACGCTCTGCACTTTCAACAATATCACAAATACCTATTTTCTCACGTTTTAAAAACTCCTTTCGCTGAACTATAGCGGCATCAGAGGTTTCGAATAATAAATTCAAATCAAAAATTTGATTTATAATAGGCCACAATTGTCCGTCTCTACTTCCATAACAAAAATTTACATCTCCTTCTTTTAAATCTCCCGTGGTAAATCTTGGCGGTGGCAAAGTGCCTACAATTAATTTTGTGGCTTCTTGAAATAGAAAAGGTGTGTAGGGATGCGTGTGAAGGAATATCATGTTATATTATTTAATAGTTCTTTCGCAGCTTTAAACATAGACTTGTGCTGTTTATAATTTGGCCTCGACATATGTTCTGATTCACTCAAAATTTCGTTCAACAGTATTTTAGCTTCTGATTTTTTCATATTTCGCATATAAAACCTAGACAATTCTAAGCGCTCAAAATAGTTAGAATAAGGTGCATCGAACTGAGAAAACAACCTTTCGGCTTCGTTGATGTTCCCTAGTTTTTCGATGGATAGACTATAATAATATAAACCTTCTGACTTTCTAAATTTACTATCCTCCTTAATTCTTTGTGCATAGGATATGGCTTGCTCATAATCCCCTAATAAGTAATTTGTTTTTATTAATTTTAAAATTACGTAATAATCGTTGACAAAAACATCCTTTAATGATCCCTCATAATTCTCTACTGCTTTCTCGTACTTTTCATGATCTAAATATGCATCAGCGAGGGCTATTTGATTTTTAAATGTATTTGAAAATTTAAACTTCTTTTCTAAATCCGTAATCCTCTTCGTTGGATTAATAACCGAAGTCAATCCTTCCTGAACTACATCTAAATCTCTCTTTGTAAACACATTCAAAATTAGATACGACAAAGCCCCAAAGATTGGAAGAAAAATTATTGCCATAATCCAGTAATACGAATTGCGGTTTGTATAACAATGGTAAACACAGAAAATCTGCAAAGCGATACCTAAAAAATATAACATTCTTTAACCCAATTAAGTTATTGACTATTGCCTAAATTATATAATTTTTGACAAAAAAACCTGTATCCCTTTAAAGAATACAGGTTTTTATATGAAACTATAATTTGTGATTTTTATGCTGAATTACGACTCGCATTAATATTACCATAAAGTGAACGCGTTACTATCTTTTCATACAATTCTTTCATTGGAGAATCTTCTCCAATTTTCTGTAAAGCATACTGCTGAATAACCAGTAACGGTAATACGATATTCTCACGTATTTTAATAGATTCTCTTGAAAGTGCTTCTTGCTCCATAAGAATTTCCATTCCCGAAATTTCTAAAAGCATTTCTTTAGATAAGTCATACTCATTTTTCAAAATTATCCAGAAATCGCCATACTCTTCATCATCTCTCATGTAGGCTGTTAATTCAAAATAACATTTAGATAAAGCCATCATACTATTAGACATTAAAGCTCTAAAAACAGGTACCTTTTCATACAAGTTTTTCACCTCCTCCATTTTACCTTTGTCTTTCATGGTTTTAATAGCAGTCCCTAAACCAAAATATCCTGGAACGTTTTGCTTTAACTGACTCCATGAACCTACAAAAGAAATTGCTCTAAGATCCGAAAGCTCTAATTTTGCTTTATTACCACGTTTCCCTGGTCTACTCCCAATATTAGCTTTAGTATAATATTTAAGCGTACTCATATTCTCTAAGTACGGCATAAATTTATCATGATGCTTCAGCGCATCATACTTCTCAAAACTCAATTCAGAAAGTTGCTCTATTAACGTTCTTTGATTTTCAGTAATGACATTTTCATCACCATAAAAACTATTAGACAAACCTGCTGTTAAAAGCTGCTCGCAATTATAAACAAACTGTTCTTTAGTACCATAGGTACTGGTAATAGTTTGTCCTTGTATCGTTAATTGTATTTCATTATTAGCAATGTCTTTAGTCTGCGCTGCATAAAAACGATGTGTTTTTCCTCCTCCACGTGCTGGTGGGCCACCACGACCATCAAAGAATATTGCTTTGATATTATTCTTAGCACAAACACCAGACAAACTTTCTTTAGTTTTTAAGATAGACCAGTTGGCTTTTAAATAGCCCCCATCTTTAGTTCCATCAGAAAAACCTAACATCATCGTTTGTTTTTCTGAACGCTGCCTTACGTGTGCCATATACTCTGGCATATCAAACAACTGTTGCATGATAGCTTCAGAATCTTCCATACCTTTCATGGTTTCAAAAAGCGGAACAATATCAAAAGATATTTCTTTCGCATTCCAACCACACCATCTAAACAATGCAAATACAAATAACACAGAAAATATATCTTCAGAATTACTTATAATATATCGGTTACACCCTTCTTCTCCATTCTTTTCTTGAATAGATTTTAGTTGTAAAATATTCTTAATTGTTTCTTGAGTAATTTCCTCATTGTAATCGAAGACCTTTAAACTAAGCTTTTCATTCAATAGAATATCAATTAATTCTTTTTCTGAAAGCTCATCTAAACGCTCTTTAATTAAACCATTTCTAGTTAAGATTTCTGTAATTACGGTGACATGCATGCTATGATCTTGACGAATATCAAGGGTAGCAAAATGCGTTTTAAAGATTTTTACTTTATCAATGAAATAATCTAATTCTTCTAAATATAAAGAATGATATCTTTCTACTAACACCGCTCTTATTTGCGTAAGCGGTCCTATAATGTCCTGATAACCAACCTGCTTTTCCGGGTTAAACATTGCCGTATACAAATTAGCTCTAAGCTTGTTTATATCTTCTTGAAGTCCGCTAAACGTAAGTTTCTGCTGTAGTTTCTTCAAATCGTTATAGTAACATTTCATCAACGTTACGCGCAATTCATCTGCCACATCATTGGTAATTTCTGCTGTAACAAATGGATTACCATCACGATCACCCCCAGGCCAGAACCCTAGTTTCATGATATTGTAATTCTCAAACTCAGCGTTATTTATATTACTTTTTAAATAAGCGTATAGCTCCCCTACAGCATCATAATATACGTTACGTAAAATGTAAATAATATTTTTGGCTTCATCTAAAGGTGTTGGCTTCTTTGAGTTAATTAAAGACGTAAGCCCTAACTGCTGTAAGGTAACATCTATATCATCTATTTTATCTCCTAAAATAAGAGTTCTTAATTCTGCAATAATATCTAAAACTGCTGGAGTATAAAACTGTGTTGGGTGTGCCGTTAATACTAAACGTGCACTAAAATTAGACAGATGGTCCGATATTTTATCCCAGCTTTTATTCTTATCTACAAGTTCAAAATAATCTTTAATCGCTAAATTATTGCTATGCTTATATATTTTTGGAAACGCAGCATCTTCTACACTATCATATAAAACCACTTGACGTTCTACATACTGAATAATGCGAAACATAAAATCAATACGCTCTTTCTCTGAATCTATGGCCATAAAATTCTCAAAGAAAGCTTCTAAAATTTCTTTAGGATTTTGTCCTGATTTTAATCCCTTTTGACATTGGTCTAACATCAACGGAATAACCATACCCACATTTTCTATATTTCGGTATGGTAAGTTTAAAAACAAACTGTTGTAAACATTAAACTTATTGTTTACCGACTTCTTAAATTCTTCTAACCGCTGTACTTGTTTCATATTTTATAGCTAACTAAACGTAAAATTCTTCTTGTTCTATAGTTGAAATCTGATAGTATACCTAGACGTCAGACTCAAAAATTCCCTTTAGCTAAAGTAGCTAAAGGGAAGTATACTTTTTACTTAATTTTTTATTTTAACGTTACTACCAAATCCTCAGAATTAACCAATGAACCTCCTGATAAATGAACGCTTTCTACCACGCCTTCCTCTGTTGCAGTAACCGTCGTTTCCATTTTCATGGCTTCGATGACAAACAAAGGTTGGTTTCGTTTTATTTCTTGTCCTTTCTTCACCAAAACAGTAGATAATAAACCTTGCAAAGGTGCACCAATTTGCTTGTCATTAGCCCCATCTGCCTTGGTATTTTCTATTTTAGTAACTTTCACGGCGGTATCTTTAATGACTACATTACGCAATTGCCCATTTACTTTAAAATAGATGCTTACATTCCCCGATTCATCTGGCTCACCCTTTAACATTAATGAGATAAGGACATTCTTACCACGATCTAACTCTACCATAATCTCTTCTCCTATTTCCATACCGTAGAAGAAATTTTTAGTAGGTATATTCATTACATTACCATATTTTACGTGGTTATTGTAGGCATCTGTAAATACCTTTGGATACAATTTGTAAGATAAGAAATCTGTAATTTCAAGCGCCCTACCCATGCCTTTATTGAACTTTCGTTTAAAGGACTTGAATTCCTTGTCAAAATCTATAGGTTCTAAATGCGCATTAGGTCTTTCGGTATATGGAATTTCATCTTTCAGAATAATTTTCTGTAATGCTTTTGGGAAACCTCCGACAGGTTGTCCTAAGTCTCCTCTAAAGAAACTTTTTACAGATTCAGGAAATGAAATATCCTCTCCTTTCGTCAATACATCATCTACCGTTAGACTATTACTAATCATATATTGCGCCATATCACCCACTACTTTAGAGCTAGGCGTTACTTTGATAACATCGCCAAAGAGTTGGTTAACTTCTCCGTACATTTTAGTAATCTCTGGGAATTTATCTTCCAAACCTAAAGCAATAGCTTGCCCTTTTAAGTTGGAGTATTGCCCCCCAGGAATTTCATGGTTATACACCTCTCCTGTTCCAGATTTTAATCCAGATTCAAACGTGTAATAATAATTACGAACCGTTTCCCAGTAATTAGAATACGCCGCTAATTTTGCCGTATTCATGGTATTCGCTCTTTCTGTAAAACGAAGCATCTCTACTACCGAATTAAAATTGGGCTGTGAAGTTAATCCAGACAAACCTCCTAGAGCTACATCGACCACATCTACACCTGCTTCTATTGCTTTTAAATACATAGCGGCTTGCGTAGAAGACGTATCATGTGTATGTAAATGAATTGGTATATTAATTTCTGATTTTAGTGCGGAAATTAATTCGTACGCGGCATACGGTTTTAACAAACCGGCCATATCTTTCACTCCCAATATATGAGCACCAGCATTTTCAATATCTTTAGCTAACTGCACATAATATTTCAGATCATATTTGGTTTTAGAGGCATCTAAAATATCGCCCGTATAACAAATAGACCCTTCTGCTAAACCACCCGTTTTTGTTCGCACATGCTCTATACAAGGCGCAATAGATTTCATCCAGTTTAGAGAATCAAATATTCTAAAAACATCTACACCTGTTTCCCATGATTGTTCAACAAATTTTTCTATTAAATTATCTGGATATGCGGTATACCCAACACCGTTTGATCCTCTAATCAGCATTTGCAATAATATATTTGGCATTGCTTTACGCAAGCTAGCCAAACGCTCCCAAGGGTTTTCTTGCAAAAAGCGTAAGCACACATCAAAAGTAGCTCCTCCCCAAACTTCCATACTGAAAATCTCAGGGTTATTTTTAGCATACCCTTCTGCAACCTTCATCATATCTATCGTACGCATACGTGTTGCCAACAAACTTTGGTGGGCATCACGCATGGTAGTATCGGTGAAATGAACTTTCTTTTCATTCTTTAACCACTCAGAGAATTTCTCGGGTCCCAGCTCCGTAAGTAGATCTTTAGTTCCTTTAGGGTACGGATCAAATTTAGGAAAGGCAGGAACTATAGGTTTTGAAAATACATGCTTAGGATCTTTCTTTTTTACATCAGGATTTCCATTAACGATAACATCACCCAAAAAGTGCACTAATTTATTTGCCCGATCACGAGGTTCCACAAATTCAAAAAGCTTCGGTTCATTTTTTATAAAATTTACCGTAACATCACCATCTCTAAAAGTTTGATGTTTTAAAATATTGTCCAAGAAAGCCATATTGGTTTTCACACCACGAATACGGAATTCTGCCAAGGCTCTACGCATTTTTCTACAAGAGCCATCAAGTGTTCTACTAATGGCCGATACTTTAACCAACATAGAATCAAAAAATGGAGAAATAACCACCCCTTGATATACACTACCTGCATCTAACCGAATTCCCAAACCAGAAGCACTACGGTAAGTAGTTACGACCCCATAATCTGGTTTAAAATCGTTCGCAGGATCTTCTGTCGTAATTCTACATTGCAACGCATATCCCGTTACTTTTACAGATTCTTGACTTTCTATTTTTATTTGTTGATCTGATAATTTATAACCGCCAGCAATAAAGATTTGTGTTTTAATCAAATCAATATTAGTAATCATTTCTGTTACCGTATGCTCTACTTGAACTCTTGGGTTTACTTCAATAAAATAAATGCTTCCATCATCATCAACCAAAAACTCAACGGTACCAATGTTATTATAGTTTACGGCCTTACAAATATTAATAGCGTGGGTATACAAGCTATTTAGCGTCTCTTGGGGTAACCCAAAAGAAGGTGCAAATTCAATTACTTTTTGGTAGCGACGTTGTACAGAGCAATCACGTTCATATAAATGCACTATATTCCCATGTAAATCGGCAACAATTTGTATTTCTATATGTTTTGGATTTTCTACAAACTTTTCTAAGAAAACGGTATCATCACCAAAAGCATTTAAAGATTCTCTTCGAGCCTCAGGGAAACCTTTCCTTAGTTCTTCTTCTGTCCGGATTACTCGCATTCCGCGGCCACCACCACCAGAAGCAGCTTTAAGCATCACTGGATACCCAATACGCTCTGCCTCAGACAAAGCAACAGACACTTCTACTAAATCTTCAGTACTACTTTGTATGACCGGAATATGATTAGCTACCGCTACTTCCTTCGCTGTAATCTTATCTCCTAGCGCTTTTAAAACAGAAACTTTAGGACCTATAAAAATAATCCCATTATCCTCACAAGCTTGCGCAAATTTTGCATTTTCAGATAAGAATCCATATCCAGGGTGTATGGCATCAATATCATTATCTTTTGCCACTTTTATTATGGCATCTATATCTAAGTAAGGTTTTAAAGGCTCGTTCTCTTCTCCAATTTGATAGCATTCATCTGCCTTATATCTGTGTAAAGAGTACCGATCTTCATAGGTGTAAATCCCAACTGTTTTTATGCCTATCTCTACACAAGCTCTAAAAATACGAATAGCTATTTCTCCCCTATTTGCTACTAAAACCTTTTTGATTTCCATGTAATTCTCTGTGGTTAGTTTTTTTTATAAAAATGTTGTCAATCTTTACGATGTACAAACATCGTAAAGTTACATTTTTTGAATACGCATCACAATTAATCTAATGCATTTAATTAACCCTTTTTATTGCAATTTGTCAGCAATTTAAGCAAGGAAAACGAAATCTATTAGGTAAATTAACTTTTGAAACAAATTTTAAATAATTACTTACAAAACTCTATCAAAGAGAAGCGTACCTTGCATTTTTATAGTACTATTGAAAGTTGTAATTTTAAGAAAAAGAAAACCATGGGAAAAGGAGATAAAAAATCTAGAAAAGGAAAGATCGCTAGCAATTCTTTTGGCGCTAGAAGACCTAAAAAAATTAAAAGAAGACCAACCGTTGAAGAAAAAATTGCCATAAAAAAGAAAAAGTAACTACGGCTGTAGTTACTTTTTCTTTTTAAAATTTAGACCTTGATAATTAGCGAATAAATACAGGCTGATTTTCTTTTAAAGTATGCTCTTTACTAAACAGATATCCATCTAAATTAAAGCCTCGTAGTTCTTCAAGAGAATTAACTTTCTCATCTACGATATATCGCACCATAGCACCTCTTGCTTTTTTAGCATAGAAGCTTATTATTTTTAATTTATCGTTTTTCCAGTCTTTAAATATTGGTGCAATTACAGGCACCTTTAAATTCTTCTCATCTACGGCACTGAAATATTCGTTGCTCGCTAAGTTTACAAACAATTCCCCTTCTTCCAATTCGGAATTTAAAGAGGCTGTGATGTCTTTCTTCCAAAATTCATACAAATTTTTAGCCTTCCCAACTTTCATGCTGGTTCCCATTTCTAATCGGTATGCTTGCATTAAATCTAAGGGCTTTAAAACACCATACAAACCGGATAGAATACGAAGCTGATTTTGCAATTCGGCTATTTTAGTTTCTTTTAAACTATAGGCATCCAATCCTTGGTATACATCACCACTAAAAGCAAATACTGCAGGACGTGCGTTTTCTGGAGTAAAAGGCAATGAAAATTTCTGATTTCGGTCCCAATTCAATTGTGCCAATTTATCTGAAATATGCATTAAGTCTGATAAATCTTTGGGCTTCTTCTTTTTTAAAACTGAATTTAGTTTTTTTGATTGCTCAAGAAATACAGGGCTAGTATATGCTGCCGTAGGTAATTCTGTTTCAAAATCTAAAGATTTTGCAGGAGAGATTACTATTTTCATCTGATGCTTTTTAGTAGTTCACTAGTTATACGATATCTTCTTCGCAAAATTAAAGAAGATATCTAGTATAAATTTCATCTTTCAAGATAGGTTTTCAATAGCTGTATTACAAAAATCTATCCTTGAGGATTCTCTGCGCTATGCTTGGCATAAGCCCTCCATTTCTCTATACAATTCGCCATATCGGCTGGTATTTCAGAATCAAAACGCATAAATTCTTTGGTAACAGGGTGTACAAAACCTAAGGTTTTTGCATGTAAGGCCTGTCGTGGTAATATTTTAAAGGCATTATCTACAAACTGCTTATACTTTGTAAATGTTGTTCCCTTTAATATTTTCTCACCACCATAACGCGCATCATTAAATAAAGTATGCCCTATATGCTTTAAGTGTACCCGAATCTGGTGTGTTCTACCTGTCTCTAATTTGCAAGAAATTAAGGTTAAATATCCTAAGCGCTCTATGACTTTAAAATGAGTAACTGCATCTTTACCTTGTTCACCGTCAGGAAAAACAGCCATTTGCAAGCGGTTCTGCGGATGCCTTCCTACATGCCCTTCTATAGTTCCTTCATCTTCTTCGATATTACCCCAAACTAACGCCACATACTCACGCTCACTTGTTTTATCAAAAAACTGTTTTGACAAGAAAGTCATCGCTTCATCTGTCTTAGCAATTACTAAAAGTCCGGAAGTATCTTTATCTATTCTATGCACTAATCCTGGACGTTCATTACTATTTACGGCAAGATCTTTTGTATGATGCAATAACGCATTAATAAGGGTTCCAGAGTAATTACCGTGACCAGGATGCACGACCATTCCAGGTTCTTTATTTACCACCATCAATACATCATCCTCATAAACAATGTTTATAGGAATATCTTCTGGCACTAATAAAAATTCATGTGGTGGATGCTCAAAAAGAACCCTAACTTCATCTCCTGCTTTAACGCGATAATTTTGCTTTACTTGAATATCATTAACCCAAATATGTCCATTTCTTGCTGCTTGCTGAATTTTATTTCGAACCGCATTTTCTATGAAGTTCATTAAAAATTTATCTACACGCAGCGGCTCTTGCCCCTTGGATGCAATTACCTTATGGTGCTCAAAAAGTTCATCTTTTTCTAACTCCGAGCGCTCTTCTGGTTCCATCATATATTATTCTGAATCTGATTTTATTTGATTGCTTTGGCTTTCATTACCATTACCACAAACCAGTTCTATTTTTGAAGTTTTAGGAAGCTTATATCCTTCCTCTATATATTTCCCTTTGTACTTGATACGGTATACCATATCTTTTCCAAATTCATCTATGTAAGTTACCCTTTGCACATCTAACCCTACAGCTCTAAGTTTTGCCGTAGCATTCCGCAAGGTAACCTGGATGATACTTGGCACACTAACCTTCTTGTATCCAGAAGGGTTTACCGTTACATAAATTTTTCTACTCTGCTTTACTTTATTTCCCGCAGGAGGGTTCTGCTCAATAACAGAAAATCTAGGATAATCAGGATTGTAATTCGCAGAATCTAATACCTCAAAACGCAAATCTGCATCTTCCACCACTTTACGCATTTGCGTTACAGACAATTTTGCCAAATCTGGTACCTCTACAAATTCTCCGTGATTGGTAGAACTTTTTAACCATTGTAGCATTCCAAATATAAAAAGGACTACAACTAAAAGTGCTAATCCCAATTGTATTAAAAAAACTTTGCTTTTCAGAAAGTTAAAAAAATTTCTCATGTTATTATGTATTGTGGCAGCAAATATAAGAAATGGACCCTAAGAAACGAACAGCCGTTTCGTAAAATCACGTTATATTTATAGTTCACTAGAAAAAAAATATACACAATGAACTAAAACATGGTGTTTTTTCTTTTCTTTGACTTACAATTGCAGTTTGTCTATTTCTAATATTTAAGATTGAGTAATGAAGAAAAATATTGCCATTATCATGGGCGGCTACTCCAGCGAATATCAAATTTCGTTAAAAAGCGGAAGCGTTGTTTACAAGTATACTGACAAGGAAAAATTTAACCTATTTAGCATTCATATTTTCAAAAAAAAATGGGTTTACGTAAATGAAAACAACGAAGAATTTCCTGTAAATAAGCACGATTTTTCTATCGAAATAGACCATCAGAAAATAACTTTTGATTGCGTATTTAACGCCATTCATGGTTCTCCTGGGGAAGATGGCTTAATGCAATCTTATTTTGAATTATTAAACATTCCACAAACCTCTTGTGATGCTTACCAATCTGCCTTAACTTTTAATAAACGAGACTTACTGAGTGTACTAAAACCATACGGTATTAAGTCTGCCCCTTCCTACTATCTTAACCTTGGCGACCTTATTGACGAAGAAGCCATAGTTACTAAAGTAGGTCTACCTTGTTTTGTAAAAGCAAATAAAGCCGGAAGTAGTTTTGGAATTATGAAAGTATATAAAAAAGAAGAGCTACAAGCTGCTATTGCTAATGCCTACAAGGAAGATGACGAAATTATCATTGAAGGATTTTTAGATGGCACTGAAGTTTCTGTGGGTGTTTTAAAATACAATGGGGAAACAAAAGTATTTCCTATAACCGAAATAGTTTCTGAGAATGATTTTTTTGATTACGAAGCTAAATACGCAGGGAAATCTCAAGAAATAACACCTGCAAGAATTACGGAAGAACAAGCACAAAGGGTAAGTGATATTGCAAAAAAGGCATATGATGTTTTAAAAATGAAGGGCTTCTCTAGAAGTGAATTTATTTTTATTGGCGATGAGCCTTTTATGCTAGAAATGAATACGACTCCTGGGTTAACCGAAGAAAGTATTTTACCACAACAGGCCAAAGTTGCAGGCATATCATTACCTGAGCTTTTTGAAAATGCAATAACTGAAGCCTTAAAAGCAAATTAAGTACCTTTAGAAGCTTAAAATACAACTATGAGACGCGCAATATTCCCTGGTTCATTTGATCCACTAACTTTAGGTCACTATGACATTATTCAAAGAGGCATCACACTCTTTGATGAACTCATTATTGCCATTGGCGTAAATTCTGACAAGAAATATATGTTCTCATTAGAAGAACGAAAGCGATTTATTAAGGATGCCTTTGCTCATGAGCCAAAAATAAAAGTACTTACCTATGAGGGTCTTACGGTAGATTTTTGCAAAAAAATAAATGCCAATTTTATTTTAAGAGGTTTACGTAACCCTGGAGATTTCGAGTTTGAAAAAGCCATAGCACACACCAATCGAAAATTGTCTGAAATTGAAACCGTTTTTCTCCTAACCTCTTCTGGGAAATCATACATCAGCTCTTCTATTGTTAGAGATGTTATTAAAAACGGAGGAGACTACACAGGCTTAGTACCGGATTCTGTTCGCGTGAAATAAAATCCTATAAAATGGAATTTAATACGCCGTTAAAACTTGAAGCGAGCCTAGCCTATATCTTATTTCCGACACCTTTGAAGAAGCCATAGTAACAAATATCCTATTTATCACCACGGTTTTTCAAGAATTCACAACAAATGCACCTTCAGTTATAAAATTACTCATTACTTTAGTAGGAAATTTATTACTAGTCTTGAGGCAAAAAATTAAAAATAACGACAATTATCTTATAAAACAGTTACCAAAAGCAACCGCTTATGTTAATCTGAATCTATCTATTGCCCACATTTCTGATAGTTGGCTGCGCGATTTTAATTTATCCTTACAAGATATAGAAAAGAATAGCATACTTGGAATTTTCCCTTCCCTAACTACAAAATGGAAACAAGATATGGACTATGCTTTCTTAGGATATAAAAACACTTCAAAGACAGATAAATATTTTGATAACAGCACCAGTAAAAGCTGGTTAGAATGGACTATTTTACCTTGGTATGACGAAGAGGAAAACATTGTTGGAGCCATTATCCAAATAGAAGATGTCACGAAGCATTTTCTACTTCAGCAAAAGCTAGAGAAATTAGAAATCTTAATTACCGTTAAATCGCAAATCGCAAAAATTGGAAGTTGGGAATACGATGCTATTAATGATGAACTGAAATGGTCTGACATGACCAAAATTATTCATGAAGTTCCCAATGACTATGAACCTAATTTAGATAGCGCCTTAAGTTTTTACAAGCCAGGAAAAAACCAAGAAAAGATTTCCAAATATTTAGATCAAAGCTTAAAAGATGGTCTACATTGGAGCGATAAGTTTCAAATAATTACTGGTAAAGGTAAAGAAGTTTGGGTTATTGCCACGGGAAAACCATTATTTGAGGATGAGAAATTTGTTGGAATAATAGGCACGTTTCAAGATATTACAGAAGATGTTAAAGCACAACAAAAAACTAAAGAAAGCGAAAATTTACTAAGAACATTAATAGACCACTTACCCTTAAATGTTTTTGTAAAAGATTTAGAGTCTAAAAAAATATTAGTCAACCAGTCTGAGTGCGATTACCTGAACTTAACAAGTGAAGAATTGATTGGGAAAAGTGATTTTGATTTATACGATCATGATGTTGCTCAAATATCTAGAGATGAAGATTTAAAAATCTTGAGCACTTTAGAACCAATGTTAGGAGTTGAAACTATTAACATAAGAAAAGACGGAAAACAAACTAACTTTCTAACGTCTAAGATTCCATTATTTAATGAAGAAAATGATGTTATAGGTCTTATAGGTTTTAGTTTAGATATTACCCAAATAAAGCATAAGGAAGAACAACTGACACGCCTCATTAATGTATCTGCACTTCAGAATAAAAAATTACTGAATTTTGCTCATATTGTCTCACATAATTTACGCTCTCATACCGCAAATTTCTCCATGCTCTTAGGCTTTTTAATTAAAGAAAAAGAGGAAGACGAAAGAGAAAAACTTCTTTCCATGCTTATTGGCGCCTCAGACAACTTATTAGAAACCATAGACAACTTAAATGAGGTTTTAGAAATTAATTCCAATCCATTACAAGAAAAGAAAAACATACACGCTAATACGAAAATAGACTTCGTAAAAAAGAATCTTAATTCCTTAATCAAAAATAAAGGAGCCCTAATTATTAACAATATCTCAAATGACGTTTACATAAAAGGAGTGCCTAGCTATGTAAATAATATCCTAATCAGCATCATATCAAACGCTATTAGATTTGGCGAGAATAAAACAGGTAATAAAGTAGAGCTAAGTGCAGACAAAATAAAAGGCTATACTATTTTAGTAATTAAAGATAATGGCATAGGAATTGATTTAGAAAAGAACAAAGACAAGATTTTTGGTATGTATAAAACCTTCCATCAACTAGAGAAATCTAGAGGAGTAAGTCTTTACATCGCTCGAAATCAAATTGAAGCTATGCATGGAAAATTTGTAATAGCAAGCAAAGTAGGACAGGGCACTACATTTAAAATATATTTTAATGAAAATGATTGATCATATTTGTATAATAGACGATGATGCTATCACTGTTTTTGGCATAAAAAAGTTGCTTACAAGCACTATTGAATGTAATAACATTGATGCTTTTTCAAACGGAAAACTAGCTATAGAATATCTTTCAGAAATTGTTGCCAACAAAACAAAACTTCCTGATTTGATATTTCTAGACCTGAACATGCCCATAATGGACGGCTGGGAATTTTTAGAAGAGTTTTTAAAATTACCTATTACAGATGCTATTACCGTAAATATTGTTACGTCGTCTATCAATAAAGAGGACCGTGATAAATCCAATTTTTACAAGTGTAGAACCCATCATAATATCACGTATAATACAAAACCGTTAAATAAAGTTGAAATTGAGAAAATCACAGATATAGGGTAACAAAGACACTTTATTTTCATTATTTTTGAAGCGTAAAATAGCAAAAGAATTACTTCCACACAGTTGAGTACTATCCTGTTAAACAAATACATAGATAGCTCTCAATTTTTTGTGGTACTCTGGAGCAACAACCCTTTAATAGCTAATGAAATTTCTACTTCCCCTTCTTCTTTTAACCATCTTTATTTCTTGCGAATCAGAGAAAGAAGACAAAACATCAGATTACAAAACACATTTTGAGCTTTCTAAGGGCTTAGAAACAGCTACCTACCAAGAAACTGTTGATTTTTATATAAAATTAGCCAAAGAATTTCCTGAAGTTAACATCCAGACCATCGGAGAAACAGATAGCGGTTTACCTTTACACTTAGTGACCTATAACTTAGATGCCGATTTTAATTTTAAAAAAATAAAAGAATCTAAAACTATTTTATTAATAAATAACGGCATTCATCCTGGTGAAAGCGATGGGATTGACGCTACGATGCTTTTATTTAGAGATTTAGCAACAGAAAATATTACGCCGCCAGAAAACACGGTGATTGCAACAATTCCTGTGTATAATATCGGCGGAGCCTTAAATAGAAACTCATCTACTAGAGCAAACCAAAACGGCCCTAAAGAATATGGCTTTAGAGGTAATGCACGAAATTATGATCTAAATAGAGATTTTATAAAGTCTGACACTAAAAATGCAGAAACCTTTGCCACGATCTACCACTTAGTTAAGCCTGATATTTTTATAGATAATCATGTAAGTAACGGTGCAGATTACCAATATACACTTACCCACTTATTTACACAACACAACAAATTAGGTTTAGAATTGGGAGACTATTTAAACCAAGATCTTATGCCTAAATTAGAAGCGAGTTTAGCCAAAGATAATTGGGACATTACTCCGTACGTGAATGTACATAATGCTGTTCCTGAAAATGGATTTTCACAGTTCATAGATCACCCAAGATATTCTACAGGATACACCTCTCTCTGGAACACTTTAGGGCTAATGGTAGAAACTCATATGCTTAAGCCTTATAAAAAAAGAGTAGAAGGCACTTATGAGCTTATGAAGAAAATGATTGAAATCTCTGAGAATGACGGCCAAAAAATAAAAGAATTACGCAAAAATTACAATGAAGCGGTTTTAAATCTAGAGTACTACCCATTAAAATGGGAAATTGACTCTACCCAAACAACCACATTAAACTTTAAAGGGTATGAAGCTGATACGATTATTAGCGAAGTAACCGGTTTTCCTAGATTAAAATACAACAACAGCAAACCCTTTACAAAGCCTACCACCTATTACAATTATTTTAAAGGTTCTGAAAGTGTAAAAATACCCAATGCTTATATTCTTAAGAAAAGCAACTTTAAGATCATAAGCCTCTTAGCAAAGAATGAAATTGTGTTTACTCGAATCAAAAAAGACACCCTAGTAGAAGTAGAATCATATAAAATTGATACGTACAAAACGTATACGAATAGTTATGAAGGTCACTACCCACATTATGATACAAAAATAGTAAAGAGTAAACAAAAGGTTCAGTTTCAACAGGGAGACGTATTCATCCCGATAAAACAAAAAGGTATCCGTTATATTCTAGAAACACTGGAGCCTAGCGCAACAGACTCGTTCTTTAATTGGAACTTTTTCGATCCCATTTTGCAACAGAAAGAAGGGTTCTCTCCATATGTTTTTGAAGATGTAGCTGCAGAATTACTTCAAACGAATAGCTTATTAGATGAAGCATTTCGACTTAAAAAAGCTACTGACGAAGCGTTTGCAAAAGATTGGTATGCACAATTAGAATATATTTATCAGCGATCAGAATATTATGAAAAAGCACACAATCAATATCCGGTGTATCGCGTTCTAAATGATTTTGAAGTAGTTTCTGAATAAGATTTAATCTTCAAAAAGGATTTTAATATTGGTATATGAATTTTCAAGGGCCTTAGCTATTTTCTTTGGCCCTTTCCATTTTACCTTTTCAATACCCTCATCTAATTGCCCAACAAGCTCGCCTTTATAGGAAGTTTTCATTGCAAACCAATGCACTTCTTTAAGCTTGTATTTCCCATTTCTTTTAAAAACATGATAAGTGGTCTTTAAAATATTTTCAATTTTTAAGCCCTGTACTCCGGTCTCCTCCTCTACCTCTCTTAAAGCACACTCTTCTAATGTTTCTCCTTTATCTAGTTTCCCTTTCGGTAAATCCCACTTGTCATTCCTATAAATAAATAACACTTTTCCTTCTTTGTTCGTGACTACGCCTCCTGCAGCCACCACCAATGGAATTTTCTTGGTGAATTTATTTAAAATTTCCTCCACATTGGGGTGATAGATATACGCAATGCTTCGTTTATCTTTAGACAGTAATTCTATTGCTTCATTTATTGACTTCTGATTCAATAAAAAATATTTATTATTAGCAATATCAGACAGTTTATTTGTTAAAATCAACTGAGACTCATTAACAAAAACTTTATACATTTGCATTATGGTTTTAAATAAAGATACAGCAAAAAAGACAGCAGAGCTTTTGTTGCAAATTAATGCAATTAAGTTGAATCCTGAAAATCCTTTTTCATGGGCTTCAGGATGGAAATCTCCAATCTATTGTGACAATAGAATAATCTTGTCCTATCCACAAATACGTAACTATGTGCGGGAAGAAATTGCCAAACAAGTAGAACACTTGTACGGCAAGCCAGATGTAATTGCTGGTGTAGCTACTGGAGCAATAGGAATAGGCATGCTTGTTGCTGACTATTTAGGGCTTCCGTTTATTTATGTGCGTCCCGAAGCAAAATCTCACGGAAGACAAAACCAGATAGAAGGTGCTTTAGAAGAAAATCAAACGGTTGTAGTTATTGAAGATTTAATTAGCACAGGTAAGAGTAGTTTAAATGCGGTAAAAGCATTGGAAGATTCTGGCGCCAAAATAAAGGGCATGCTAGCTATATTCACTTATGGCTTTGATATAGCTACTTCTAATTTTGAAAAACACAACTTAGAGCTTCATACTTTAAGTGATTATGATCATTTAATAGAACAAGCTACAGAAACAAATTACATAAAAGAAGATCAATATAACACATTAATAGAATGGAAGAAAAATCCATCTGAATGGCAACAATAATATTATGCATATAGAAACTCCCAAGAAAACAATACAAAAAAGCAGTCAAGAAGTTTATGATTTCTTAATCGATATCAAAAACTTTGAACAATTGATGCCAGACAACATAAGTAAGTTTGAGTTAATAAACGAAGAACGTTTCTTATTTGCATTGAAAGGAATGCCCGAAATTGTTCTTCAACGCAAAGAAACAGTACCAACTAGCAAGGTTGTTTTAGGTGCCGCTAGTGAAAAACTACCGTTCACGTTAACCGCTAATATTATAGAATTAGGTGCAAAAGAAACGGAAGTGGTATTGAGTTTTGAAGGAGAATTTAATGCGATGATGGCCATGATGATAAAAAACCCTATCACCAATTTCATAGGCACATTATCAGATAATTTACAGAAGATTTAATACCGTAACTTTAGTTCTTTTAGAGCGTACTCATTAAAGATTTCATCTTCCTCTTCTACTACTAATTTACCTTCACTGGTGACATTTCTAATGATTCCTGTAAACATGGTATCATTAGTATCCTTTGAAAATGTAGAAGCTTTATCTTTTCTAAATAGTTGCCCTAAATATTCAATTTTTAAATCTTGCTTATTTACCGTAAAATAATAGTCAAAAACCCTTTCAAGGTTTTTGGCTATTTTCTTTAGGAGCTCATCCAAATCATATTGAATACCCATTATTAATTTCAAAGAAGATACATTTGGTAAATTATCAAATGATAATTGGTTCACATTTAAGCCAATTCCGATTATAGATGCCTGAATTTTTGCTCCTGAAAGTATATTTTCTATTAAAACACCACAGATTTTATGATTCCCTGACAAAATGTCGTTAGGCCACTTGATCTTCAAGTCAGGTATTTTTAAGTCATTTAAGCTGCGACAAATAGCTAAGGAAACACAAATATTTAAATCAAACTGATCTTGAACACTTAAATCAGTACATTTTTTCAAGATACTGAACGTTAGGTTTTTACCTTTATCAGCAAGCCAAGTAGTGCCCATTTGCCCTCTTCCCCTCGTCTGATTCTCTGCTACAACAATAGTATAATCTGATGCCTGTGTATTAAAGACCAAATCCTTCAGGTATACATTTGTAGAGTCTATGGCATCAAGTTTGATTATTTGCATTTGTTAACTATTATATAAAAGTTAAATCTTATTACTAAAAACAATAGCTAAGAAAACAAAAAAATAATAACTTTGCGAAAATTAAATTTTTTTAATGCAGAAAAAGCAAACAAGCGTAGATGAGCTCATCAGTTTTATTCTTGAGGGAATAGAAGAAGTTAAAGGAAATAACATAAGTTTACTTGACCTAAGAGAAATTGAAAATACGGTTTGCGACTATTTCATAATCTGTAACGGTACTTCAAACACGCATGTAAATGCAATAGTAGGCTCTATCCAGAAAACAGTTAGCAAAAAATTAAAAGACAAACCTTGGCACGTAGAAGGTTCAGATAACTCTGAGTGGATTTTAATGGACTACGTTAACGTAGTTGTACACGTTTTTCAAAAACAAGTGCGAGAGTACTATGATATTGAAGGACTTTGGGGAGACGCAAAAGTAACCATGATTGAAAATAGTTTTAAATAAGAAAAAACAAAAATGGCAAAAGAAAACAATACAAGTCCGAAAAAACCAAAGTTTAGTTCGTGGTGGATTTACGGAATAATAGCAGTATTATTAATAGGATTCCAGTTTTTTAATAGCGCTAGTTTATCTAGTCAGAAAAAAACAACAACTTCTGAATTACAAGAATATTTGAGAAACGGCGATGTTGCCAAAATATTAATTGTAACTAACACAAGACAAGCTAAAGTATTCTTAACACAAGAAGCATTAGAGAAAGATGTGCATAAAGAAGTTGCAAAGAAACCTTTCGGATTATCTGGTGGAGAATCTCCTCAGTATGTATTGGATTATGGAGACCCTCAAAACTTTGAGAACGACATAAAAAACACTAAAGTTGAATACAACCTAGACACCGTAATAGATTACACTACAGAAAACAACGTTGTTCTTGATATTCTTTTAAGCGTATTACCATTTATACTTATCATTGGTATTTGGATTTATCTTATGCGTAGAATGTCTGGCGGCGGTGGCGGTGGCGCTGGTGGTCAAATTTTTAATATTGGAAAATCTAAGGCTAAATTATTCGACGAAAAAACAGACACAAGAACTTCTTTTAAAGATGTTGCCGGATTAGAAGGTGCTAAGGAAGAAGTAGAAGAAATTGTAGACTTCTTAAGAAATCCTGACAAGTATACTTCATTAGGTGGTAAGATACCAAAAGGAGCTTTATTAGTAGGCCCTCCAGGTACTGGTAAAACATTATTAGCCAAAGCTGTTGCTGGGGAAGCTAAAGTACCTTTCTTCTCTCTCTCTGGATCAGATTTTGTTGAGATGTTCGTAGGTGTTGGAGCCTCAAGAGTACGTGACTTGTTCAAGCAAGCTAAAGATAAATCTCCTGCTATTATTTTTATTGATGAGATTGATGCTATTGGTAGAGCAAGAGGTAAAAATAACATGACAGGTTCTAATGATGAACGTGAGAATACCTTAAATCAATTACTAACTGAAATGGATGGTTTTGGCACCAATACAAATGTAATCGTATTGGCAGCAACCAACAGAGCAGATGTTCTTGATAAAGCATTAATGAGAGCGGGTCGTTTTGATAGACAAATTTATGTTGACCTACCAGACATTAGAGAACGTAAAGAGATTTTCGAAGTTCACCTGAAGCCTATCAAGACTGCAGAAGCCTTAGATTTAGAATTCTTAGCGAAACAAACACCTGGGTTCTCAGGGGCAGATATTGCTAATGTTTGTAATGAAGCGGCACTTATAGCAGCTCGTAAAGAGAAGAAAGCAGTAACTAAACAAGATTTCCTAGACGCGGTTGATCGTATTATTGGTGGTCTTGAAAAGAAAAATAAAATTATTACTCCTGGTGAAAAAGAAACTATTGCGTACCATGAAGCGGGTCATGCAACAGTTAGTTGGATGTTAGAGCATGCTGCGCCATTAGTGAAGGTAACTATAGTTCCAAGAGGTCAGTCATTAGGTGCTGCTTGGTACTTACCAGAAGAACGTCTTATTGTTCGTCCAGATCAGATGAAAGACGAAATGTGTGCTACCTTAGGAGGTAGAGCTGCAGAAAAAGTAATTTTTGATAAGATATCTACTGGTGCATTAAGTGATTTAGAAAAAGTAACTAAACAAGCAAGAGCTATGGTTACTATTTATGGCCTTAATGACAAAATTGGTAACTTAACATATTACGATTCTTCAGGACAAGATTCTTATGGATTCTCAAAACCATATAGTGAAGAAACTGCTCAAACTATTGATAGAGAAATCTCTATTCTAATAGAAGAGCAATACCAAAGAGCTGTTGAGCTTTTAGATAACAACAAAGATAAACTTACGGAATTAGCGCAACGCTTGCTAGAGAAAGAAGTTATCTTCAAAGACGATCTAGAGAAAATATTTGGTAAAAGACCTTTCGAGAAAGATGTTGCTGAAGAAGCAGCAGCAAGAGAGGAAGAAGCTTCAAAAGAAGGAGACACCAACATATAATAGCATTATCTCAACCAGAAGTTTATCTTTGTAAACTTCTGGTTATTTATATTCAATAAGTAGTAGAAGTTTTAAAGATAAGAATGGGTCTATTTGAGAAACTATTTGGAGGTGGCAAAAAGAAGGTTTCTGCGGAAGAAGAAGAAACCAGAGGTATGCATATGCCTGACCTTGACATTCCCATCGATGAAAAATTCACTATTTACTTTAAAAAAAATGGTGGAAAATTCATTTATTGTGACGGCCATCAAGATGTGAGTGATGCATTAAAAAATATCCGTTTAGAAAATAGTTGGAATGATACTGCCTTTTTCTCAATGGATCAAAGACTTGAAGACAAGTTTAAACACGAAGCTATTACCTTTACCGACAATCCTAATAAAAGTAAAATATTCTTTACCACTTGTGAACATTTGGTAGCACAGAATGGCTCTATTCTTATTTGCTCTAATCAATTAAGAGACAGAAAGCTCAATGAATTACCAGAAAACTTTATTGTATTTGCTACAACAAGTCAATTGGTGAATTCTATAGGAGAAGGATTAAAAAAAATAAAGAAGCGACACTTAAATAGTATACCCACAAACATTACTACTATTAAACACTTTCAAGCCATATCAGAGGACAAAAAAGATTTTCTTACCTACGGGAGTAGCTCTAAAAATTTGTATCTTATCCTTCTGGAAGACTTATAATATGGGAGAAATTTTCAGAAGATTACTTACGGGAATCGTATACGTGGTAATATTGCTCTCTGCAATATTCTTAAGCTCTAATGCCTTTGACTTTTTGTTTATGGCTTTTGGCTTAGCATGTTTGTATGAATTTAAAAGAATGACTAAACTGCCGGGCTACCATATTTTTGCTGCCTATCTTACACTTTGGTGGGCATTTATCTATCTTATCAATGATTACGCTTACGGAACATCCATCATAAATGTATTGATGTTTCTTACAATTACAATAAACATCGCTCTACTATTTTATCTATTTTCACCCAAAGAAAAAAAGTTTCAAAGCTTACAGAAGTTTTTAATCGGATTGTTCTATATCGGCGGAGGTTGTATATTTCTAACCATGATTCCTTATCAGCAAAATAACTTTGCTAAATTTTTAATCATGGGTATTTTTATACTAATATGGGTAAATGATTCGTTTGCATACTTAGTTGGAAAGACGATTGGTAAGAATAAACTTTTTCCTAGCGTATCCCCTAAAAAAACTTGGGAAGGAACTATCGGTGGTTTAGTCTTTGCATTGGTCGCCGCTTATTTCATGTCTAAATACGAAACCAACATAAGCCTTATGCAGTGGTTTATTTTAGCCATTGTAATTGTTGTTACCGGAAGTTTAGGAGATTTAATAGAATCAAAATTTAAAAGAGCTGCTGGCGTAAAAGACAGCGGTGCTATTTTACCAGGCCACGGAGGTATGCTAGACCGTTTAGACAGTTTAATTTTTGCAGCACCTTTTGCATATTTAACCATAAATATTTTCAACCATGTTTCATAAAGAAGGGCAAAAAATAATTTTAATCTCGTTTTTTTTAGTAGCAATTATCGTATTAGCCGCTCATTATTATATTGATTTAAATTGGTTGAAATTGCTTATTCAATGTACGGCAGTAGTATTTTTGATTATCATTCTTCAATTTTTTAGAAACCCAAAAAGAAAAGTTACTAAAAGTTTTGATGAAATTTTGGCTCCTGTAGATGGCAAGGTTGTTGTCATTGAAGAGGTAGAAGAAAAAGAATACTTTAAAGAAAAACGTCTTCAAGTTTCCATCTTCATGTCGCCTATTAATGTACATGTTACAAGATACCCTGCAAGTGGTGCTATTACCTTTTCTAAATACCACCCAGGTAAGTTTTTAGTCGCTTGGCACCCGAAGGCAAGCGAAGAGAATGAAAGAACGACTATCGTTATTAAAACGCCGAAATTTGGCGAAATTTTATACCGTCAAATTGCTGGAGCACTTGCAAAACGTATTGTTAATTACGCCAATGTTGGTGATAGTGCACATCAAGGAGAAGATGCTGGATTTATTAAATTTGGTTCTAGAGTAGATTTATTCTTACCTTTAGATGCAACCATTAATGTAAAACTTAATCAGAAAGTTATTGGTGCAAAAACCTGTATAGCTAGCTTACCAATAAAAGATGAAGACAGATAAACTTCACTCAGAATTCATAATCGCTGTAAAGTTTGTAAATGATTATACAAACCCTTTACCCGCAGATTTTCTATTAAAGCTATACGCTTATTACAAGATTGCTAATGAAAATTTTGACAATCCAGGTAGCAGCACTCCTTTGATTAATGCCTTTAAAGCAAACGCTTTATTTCAAGCTAAAAACCTTTCAAAAAAAGAGGCTATGAAAAACTACATTGCATTAGTACGATCAGAATTGGGCAATTTCGATAACCCTTAATTAACCATAACAACAGCGAAACCAATCACAGATTACTACTCTTTTACTAAAAGTATAAATCCTTTTCTGTGAATATTATCTAATTTTATAGCACTATCGTGACTTAGATATTTACGAAGGTGCGATACAAAAACATTTAAGCTCTTACGGTTAAAATAATCATTTTTTCCCCAAAGCCTTACAAGGATATCTTTATGGGAACATAATTGATTTTTGTTCTCTACTAATAATTGCAACAACTCCGCTTCCCTACTGGTTAACTTTATTACAGCATCCTGATACTTTAATTGCTGATTGATAACATCAAATTGATACCTACCGATAGTTAACAATGTATTAATTTCTTGTACTAAGTTATCTTTTGGCCCTAACCGATCTAGCAGCACCTTAATACGAACCACTAACTCCTCTTCATCAATTGGCTTTTTTAAATAATCTACGGCGCCTAATGAAAAGCCTTTGAGAACATCAATTTTTAATGACCTTGCCGTTAAAAACAAAAAAGGCAATTCAGGGAATTGACTCTTCATTTTTGAAGCTAAAGTATACCCATCCATTTCAGGCATCATTACATCTAGAATAGCTAACTGAAAAATATCTGTCTCAATTATCGCAATTGCTTCTAATCCAGACTTGACCCAGGTAACTAGAAAATTTTTCATTTTAAGGTACTCTGAAAGAAGGTATCCTAAAGACTCATCATCTTCAACTAATAAAATAGCATATTTATCTGGGTGCATCATGAGACACTAAAGGTAATTCAATTATTACTATTGTTCCTTTTCCTAATTCGCTTTGCAATGTTATTTTACCTCCATGGTTCTCAATAACGTTTTTAACATAACTTAAACCTAGACCATACCCCTTCACCTTATGTAGGTTTTCATCAAATACTCGGTAATATTTTTGAAAAATATAGCGCTGCTCTTTCATAGAAATTCCTTCACCGTTATCTTCAATACGAATAAGAAGTTTTTTATTTTTAATAAAAGCTTTTAGATAAATTTCTGATTCCTTAGAGTATTTCTTCGCATTATCTAAGATATTATTAACGGCATTCTCCAGATGTGAAGATTCTGCCCTAAGTACATAAGACCCTTCTTCTAAGTTGTACGTAAACTGAACATTCTCTAAAAAGGCTATTGCTTCAAATTCATCGCAAACCTGTTTTAGGCTTAAATGAAAATCTATCGGAATCATCGTATAGACTTGCTTACGCTCCTCTAGCTTTGCCAAATCCAATACTTTATCTATATGACTCTTTAATCTTTCTACTTGCGCCCTAACGAGCTTTAAAACTGGTTTTTGCTCTGCTACACCTTGTTCTTCTAAAAGTTTAGTCGCTAAGCCTATTGAAAATACGGGCGTCTTTAACTCATGAGTTAAATTATTAATGAATTCGTTGGTAGTGGTAATAATTTTACGCTGCCAATAGAAAGATTTTAAAACCCAAACGACTACAAAAATAATAACCAGCATAAAAACTAGACTAGGAATCGTTAGTCCGTTTAGCTGATATAAAAAAAAGGTGTTCATGTCTTTAAATTGCAATTCTAAAAAAAGCTTTTCTCCTATTAGTTTCGGTAAATATCCTTCCAATTCTAATGGGTAATTTAAAAGAGTATCATCTTTCTCAAATCGTTTTGGAGAATATAAATAATAGGCAGAATCCCTAGACACTAACTGATAAGTAAAATCTGAGGTGACACCTTGCGCTGCTAGTCTATCTATTAAAAAATCATTTAAAAAATGACTTGAGGCATCTTGTACACTATCTATACTTAAGCTAAAATAAGAACCATCTTTCGTAATAGATTTCCCTAAGAGAAAGGTTAATTCATTTTCTGTTGCTAGTTCCTTTTTTATATGATTACTTGAAGCCAATATATTTTTATCAAACTGAACCTTTGCTAGGTTTAATCCGATTTTTAAATATTGATACTGTACGACGAATAGCCCTAGTACAGAAATAACAAATACAATAATGTATATTTTTCTTCTAAGTAACACAGCAACAATGTAAGGTAAAAATCAAAAATAAACCGCCTCGCCACTACTTTATTAATCGTATTAACCTTTCATTAATCTTTTTGACTTATCATTAATCTATTACCACAACTATAAACGGTACTTTAGTGACTGAGTTAATTGAATTTCAAAAAAACAAATTATTAGTGCCCTATTAAAAGCCAACCTACCCCTATTGGTTGGCTTTTAATTTTAAACCAACCAAACCTTATAAAGCATGAAAGCTATTTTCAGTACGGTACCCGCAAAGATAAAAGCATTAAATTTTCTAGCTATTTCTATAGGATTGGTCTATCTATTTTTTGGCACCCTTAAATTTTTTTCATCTTTAAGTCCGGCTGAAGATCTTGCCATTCAAACTATTAACAGTATCACCTTTCATTTAATCCCTGAAAAAACAGCTATACTTCTTCTTGCCCTATGGGAAACCTTTGTAGGCATCTGCTTGCTTCTAAATTTTCATAAAAAAGCAATATTAGTATTGGCCTTAATACATATGTTTTTCACATTCACACCTTTGTTTATTGCGCCCGAAATCACTTTTTCAAATACAAGCTTTGCCCCCACGTTGTTAGGACAGTACATATTTAAAAATATAGTCATCATTGCCGCCTTAGCCACATTATTAAAAGATGTACATACTAAAAAGCAACTGCGTCTAGCTACCAATCAATAGGTCTATAGTCTTTTAGGAATTTACCACACCAATGCTTCCCAGTATTAATACCATCTATTAATGGATCTAACACACGAGCAGCACCATCTACAATATCTAATGGAGGTTGAAAATCATGAACTTCTTGTTTCTTTTTAGACAATTCTGCCGGATCCTCATCGGTTACCCAACCAGTATCTACAGCATTCATAAATACGCCATCGGTTGCAAAATCTAATGCAGAAGTATGGGTCATCATGTTTAAAGCTGCTTTTGCCATATTGGTGTGTGGATGCCTATCTTCTTTATAAAAACGATGAAACTTACCTTCCATGGCAGAAACATTGATAATATGCTTTTTACCGGTATTCTCTTGACGCATAAGCCTAGAAAGGCGATTACACAACACAAAAGGAGCCACAGCATTTACCAACTGCACTTCTATCATCTCGGGAGTTTCTATCTCTCCTAATTTCAAACGCCAACTGTTTGTTTTACGCAAATCTACTTGCTGCAAATCTGCATCCAATTCGCCCTCTGGAAACACCTCTTTTGTCGCCAAAGAGTTATCAAAGCTATACGGTATTTGAGATAATTTAGCAGATGCGCGAATACCTATTCCTGGTTCTGGAGCATGCCATGTTACAGGTAAGGTATCATTCTGTTGACTAGATGTATTTTTACCCAATGCATTTAATTCATCCAAACAATACAGATGATCTGCTAAAACTTCTTTGGCTGCTTTTGGTAAAGCATCTACAGGCATTTCCTCATTCTTCATTAAATGCTGATAAAAACCAGCTGGTCTGCGTACAGTTTGAGCAGCGTTGTTTATCAAGATATCTAAACGACTATATTGTTGTTCTATGAAGTTACAGAAGATCTCCACACTTGGAATATGACGTAAATCTAAACCGTGTATTTTAAGGCGGTGCCCCCACTTAGAAAAATCATCTTCTTTAGAAAAGCGTAAAGCTGAATCTACAGGAAAGCGTGTAGTAGCTACAACTGTTGCACCCGCGCGCAATAAAATTAGCGTAATATGATATCCTATTTTTAAACGCGATCCTGTAACAATAGCTACTTGATCTGTAAGGTCTGCCGTTTGATAACGTTTGGCATAATTGAAATCACCACAATCTTGACACATGGTATCATAAAAATGATGAAGTTTAGTATATACTGTTTTACATACATAACAGTTGCGAGGAGACTCTAACTCTCTTTCTTCTAAGCCCCCTAATTTTGCTGCTTCTAACAAAATAGGAGCTTTAAAAACTACAGACTCTCTAGCGCTACGAATTCCTGTTTCCTTACGAGCATGCTTATCACGTTCAATCATTTTACGCTTAGCCGCTTTCGCAGCATCTTTCTTGCGCTGCTTAAACTCATGACGATTTGGTCGCGATAAAAGCCCTGCAGCTTTCAGCAGTGCAACCCGTTTTTCTTCTGGAAGTGCTAATACTTGAAACGCATTTTCACCAAGTTTATCTAAAATAGAAATACATGCATCTACCTCTTCAATACTTACGTGAATATCACTCTTATCCGTTATTTCCTTTTCATTTTCAGAATCCATACGACTACTATTGTTCAATGATTTTGATGCTACAAATGTACAGTTAAAAATAAACACCCTTAAAAAAAAATTCCCCTGAAAACCATAGCACTAACGCTAAAAAAATTAAACAATATAGCTGATGAAAGAAAAGAGCGGGACACTATAAAATAATGTATCAAGTTACGCCACAAAAAAACTCCACTTATACCTGTATCGATACAAATGGAGTAGTACTCTTTTTTTTATGGACGAATTAATTTCTTCCGAAGTAAAAAATTAATTTAATCACAATTAAAATAACTCCTATAATTCCCCAGATGGGATTAGAGCTTGATTCTTCTTGAGGCACCGATTGAGCGGCATATGATTTCGCTGCAATTTTAGAGGCCTCTTTTGGATCAATGATAAAATCTTTGCAATTTGAAATAAAATCTGGCTTTCTTTGACTTAGAGAACAAACGATCCCTGTATTGGGGTCAAAAGTTCTTTTTTCACACTTTTTACAAAATGCGAGACGCTGTGTTAAATCCATATGATAAAATTTGGTTGGTAAGAAACTAACGTCATATTTAACTATGTAGTATATCGCTTACAAAAAAACCAAATGCTACCTCAAGCATTTACACTGCAAAAAAGCTATTTAACTTTGGTCTCTAAAACCTTTTTCCCTTCTAAATAACCAATCATCACATCTCCAGAATTAACTTTACCAACACCCTTTGGAGGCGTACCTGTTAATAAAATATCTCCTGGATTTAGTGTCATTATAGAAGAAACATACACCACAAAGTCTACCAAATTGGTAATCATATGTGAGCTATTTCCTTTCTGCACTTCTACTCCATTTACCTCATAAGAAAAATTAATATCCGTCACATTAGGGAAATCAGCTATTGGGTAAAAAGGAGCGATAGGTGTAGCACCATCAAAACCTTTCGCTAATGCCCAAGGACCTTTAGTTTCTCTACTGCTTGCCAAAACATCTTTTGCCGTTAAGTCATTAGATAGAGTTACTGCGTCAATAAAATCTAAAGCATTTTCTGCAGTTGCAGCTTTACACTTTTTACCTATTCTAAAAGCTAACTCTGCCTCAAACCAAACATCATTTGAAAAACTAGGAAGAACTAAATCTTCATTATTTTCTAAAAGAGTGGTTTCTGGTTTGGTAAAAACAATTGGTATCACCTTCTCTGAAGGCATTTCACTCAACTCATTTACATAATTTTTCCCTACGGCTACTATTTTCATTATCTATTCTATTGATTAATTATTTTAAACTTGCTAAACTCTTCTCAAGGGTTTCTATTTTTGCTTCTGCATCAGCCTTTTTCTTATGCTCTATTTCAATGACCTGCTCTGGGGCATTACTCACAAAGCGTTCATTAGACAATTTCTTTTCAACAGATTTTAAAAAGCCTTTTGTATACTTTAACTCTTCTTCAATTTTTTTAATTTCCGCATCAACATCAATAGCGCCACTTATTGGAATAAAATACTCATTACTTTTCACACGAAAAGACAATGCGCCGTCTACAGCCTCAGAAACATACGAAATTTCAGAAACATTAGTTAATTTAGTAATTACCGCATCCCAATCTTTGGCAATAGCACCTTCATTCAATACAGAAAGCTCTAAATACTCCTTCATCGGAATATTCTTTTGTTTTCTAATAGTTCTCACTCCAGCAATAACCTCTGCAGCAAAATCAAATCCTAATATCAAAGCTTCATCAACAGCTGTTGCCTCTGGCCATTTTGCAATTACCAAAGCTTCTTCTGGCGTTCTCTCTGCAATATGTTGCCATATTTCTTCTGTTAAGAATGGCATAAATGGGTGTAATAGTTTTAGATTATTTTCAAAAATTGCAATTACCGCATCAAACGTAGTTTTATCTATTGGTTGTTGGTATGCTGGTTTAACTATTTCTAACAACCAAGAACTATAATCATCCCAAACTAATTTATAAATAGCCATTAGCGCATCTGAAATACGATACTTGCTAAAATGATCCTCTATCTCTAAAAGAGTTTGATTAAACTTAGCATTATACCATTCTAATCCTAGCTTGGACGCTTTTGGCTGCGGCAAATCAGCCACTTCCCAACCTTGCACCAATCGGAAACCATTCCAAATTTTGTTAGCAAAGTTTTTACCTTGTTGGCAAAGTGCTTCGTCAAACATCAAATCATTACCTGCTGCTGCACTTAGCAACAACCCAACACGAACACCATCTGCACCATATTCACTGATCAGCCCTAAAGCATCAGGAGAATTCCCTAATGACTTAGACATTTTTCTTCGTTGCTTATCACGAACTAAGCCTGTTAAATAAACATTCTGAAATGGTTTTTCATCTCTATATTCATATCCAGAAACAATCATACGAGCAACCCAGAAAAATAAAATATCCGGCCCGGTGACTAAATCATTCGTTGGATAATAATATTCTATTTCTTTATTCTCTGGTTCTAGAATTCCGTTAAAAACACTAATTGGCCATAACCAAGAAGAAAACCAGGTATCTAAAGCATCCTCATCTTGCTTAAGATCTGCTGCAGATAGTGCTTTGTTTCCGGTCTTTGCAATCGCTTTTTCAAGCGCCTCCTCTTTACGCTCTGCAACCACAAAATCGTCTGCGCCTTCTCCATAATAGTAAGCAGGAATCTGCTGTCCCCACCAAAGTTGTCTAGAAATATTCCAATCACGAACATTTTCCATCCAATGACGGTAGGTATTTTCAAATTTCTTAGGGAACAATTTTACATCTCCTGTTTCTAAAACAGCTTTAATTGCTGGTTCCGCAAGTTTTTCCATTTTCAAGAACCATTGATCCGATAATCGTGGTTCTATAACTGCTTTTGTTCTTTCAGAAGTACCTACTTTATTTAAATGCGTTTCCGTCTTAACCAAAAAGCCTTTTTCTTCTAACTCTTTTGATATTTCTTTACGCACTACAAAACGATCTTTACCCTCATAGTGTAAACCGTGATGATTTAAAGTAGCATTCGCATTAAAAATATCTATTACGTCTAAATTATGTTTTTCTCCTAAGGTCTTATCATTGATATCATGAGCTGGAGTAACTTTCAAACATCCCGTTCCAAATTCTATATCTACATACTCATCTTCAATAATAGGAATAGCTCTGCCACTTAAAGGCACGATGGCTTTTTTCCCTTTTAAATGTGTGTAGCGTTCATCATTAGGGTTAATACAAATAGCGGTATCTCCTAAAATGGTCTCTGGCCTTGTCGTGGCGATAGTCACTTTTTCATCAGAACCTTCTATTTGATATTCTAAATAATATAGTAACCCTTGCTTTTCTTCATGGATTACCTCTTCATCTGAAAGTGTAGTTTGTGCTTCTGGATCCCAGTTTACCATTCTAAACCCACGGTAAATCAAGCCTTTTTCAAATAAATCGACAAAAACTTTTATCACTGATGCAGACATATTGTCATCCAGTGTAAATTTTGTACGATCCCAATCGCAAGAGCATCCTAATTTTTTAAGTTGTTCTAAAATAACCCCACCATATTCATCGGTCCAATCCCAAGCATGTTTTAAAAATTCTTCACGCGTTAAATCGGCTTTATCAATGCCCTGCTCCTTTAATTTCGCAACTACTTTTGCTTCCGTAGCAATAGAGGCATGGTCTGTTCCTGGAACCCAACAGGCATTTTTCCCCATTAATCTAGCTCTTCTTATCAATACATCTTGAATTGTATTGTTAAGCATATGTCCCATATGTAGTACTCCCGTTACATTTGGCGGAGGTATTACTATAGTATACGGCTCTCTTTCATCTGGTGTAGAATGAAAATAACCATTGCTCATCCAGTAATCATACCAATGTTTTTCTACTTTCTGAGATTCGTATTTTGACGCTATTTCCATATTTTGGTATAATTTTTGTTTTAAGTGATATGTATCTTCTTGAAGAACCCGACAAATGTTAAAAAATAAGATTTAGACTTCTTGAAATACGAAACAAAAATAAGTAACGTTATCAGATAACAAAAGAATTTTGAGGTTCATATCAAAATAGTTACATTTGAATCTCACCCAAAACTAAAAATGATGAAAAAAATTGTACTAATTTTATTTATTGGTCTATTAGGAATTAGCCTAAACGCACAAGACAAAGCAGCTAAAATCGACTTTAAATCAGATACTGTAGATTACGGTACTATTGAAAAAGGTTCTGATGGAAATCGTGTGTTTTTATTCACAAATACTGGAGATGCTCCATTAATTATTAGCAAAGTTAGTTCTAGTTGTGGATGTACTATTCCAAAAAGTCCAAAAGATCCTATTTTACCAGGTAAAACAGGTGAAATTCAAGTAAAATATGATACCAATAGAGTTGGCGCTATTAGAAAAGCAATTACTGTTATTTCTAACGCAGCTACACCTACTGTTGTATTAAAGATAAAAGGAGAGGTTAAAGAAACTGTTGTTCAATAGTTTTTTATTTCAACTTAAAAATACTAAGCCTAACATTGTGTTAGGCTTTTTTATTTGAATAGTTTTTTAAGTACAAAAGACAGCTGCACATCTCGGTTAGCACGTTCTATGACTAATTTAATTTTTTTACCTTCGCGTTCATTTAAAAATTCAAGCACTTCTTGCAATTTGTATCTATGAACGCTTTTTCCGTTTACTGACAACAGCAAATCTCCTTCCTGTAAGCCCGCTTCATAGGCAGGGCTTCCTACACGTATAGCAGAGACTACAATTTCTGGCACCAAACTTAATCTCGTTGTTCCTTCGAATAATATCTGAACGTCACCAAATGAATTTTCTTTCTCTCCACTTTTCAAAATCCCTTTTTCATCTGTAATCTGATCTGCTACGTATCGCATACCCGCGTGTATCAGTTCTATGCCACTCATATTATATTTGAAAGGCTTTTTAAAATAGCTATTTTCCTTTAAGATGATTTCCCCTTTAGGATAATTAAACACTATATTAAATCGCTTAAGCACCTCTCCTCCTATACTACCATTTCTATCGCCTAAGTCTTTGACAGAATTAAAAGTTTCCATTTTTGGAAAAGCAACTTTAGCACCATGCAATTCACTATTACCCAACCTAAAACCTTCTACCATGGTCCTTTTTCCGAATATTTCACCATTCAATCCTTTTCCTAAAAAAGCTTCATAATTTAGAAGGGGAACACCTATTCCTTTCTCTTGATCCTCAAAAAGCCATATGGCATCAGAACTTCCTGTGTCTATTAATAGTCTAACAGGAGCCTGAATGGTATCATTAAAAAATACATTTGCGGCTATGTACGCCCTTTTTTTCTCTATATCCAAAGGCAACACCTGATGGTGTTTACTTAATTTATTGACATATTTTTCTGGATCATAAAATTTTATAATTTGCTTTCCATAATTAATAGCAACCACAAAATCTCTAAACAAATCATAACCGATAATACCATGTATAGAAATACCAAAAGTGGTAGAAAAATTAATATCCTTGTCTAATACCACAAAAAGATCTTGTTGGGTATTTTTTATAGTCTTTAAATTAAAAGCGTTTCCTTTAGAACTCAAAGCTAAGATGGAGTGTGCTGCTCCTAGCCCTTTAATTTTTACTTCCGTAACATCATTAATCTGGATAGAATCTTGACCCGTTAAATTAAAAAGAATAGGCGTACTCACTCCTGAATCTAGTATAAAAGAAAGCATACTACCATTTACTTCAATGGGAATAACAATAACATTATTAATTAATTGAAACTTTAATTTCTGAACCCGTTTCCCTTCTTCCATTTGAAATTTCTGCGAAAAGCAAAAAAACGGAACAACCAAAATAAGAATTAGAAAATGATTAGTAAATTGCCTCAATTTTAGCTATTTGATAATTATTAGGCTATAATTTACACTTTTAATCAATTATAACATAATATATTAACAATAATCTGATGCTTTGTAAATTAAAATTATTCTATTGTTTTGTACCTATTGATTTCCCATTTTTGCAAAAAAAATACACCGATGCCTACTATTTCCAACAAGGGCTTATCTATGCCAGAGTCTCCAATCCGCAAATTGGTTCCGTTTGCAGAAGCTGCCAAGAATAGAGGTATGAATGTGATTCACCTAAATATAGGTCAGCCAGACATTAAGACTCCACAAATTGCCTTAGATGCTGTGAAAGAAAATTCTATTACCACTCTTAGCTATAGTAAGACCGAAGGCAGTGACAGGTATAGAACTAAACTAGCCACTTATTATCTAAAACATGGCATTGATATCACGTCAGAAGATATCTTAGTAACTACAGGAGCATCTGAAGGATTATCTTTTGTCATAGGTAGTATTGCAGACGCTGATGATGAAATTATTGTTCCTGAACCTTTTTATGCGAACTACAATAGTTTTTCTATCGCATTTGGAGTAAATGTAGTACCTATTGTTTCTAAAATAGAAACTGGATTTGCACTTCCTAGCATAGCTGATTTTGAGAATGCAATTACTGTAAAGACCAAAGCAATTTTAATTTGCAACCCCAATAATCCTACGGGGTACTTATATAGTGAAGAGGAAATAAAACAATTAGCACAACTCGTAAAAAAACATGATCTATTTTTTATTGTAGATGAAGTGTATCGTGAATTTGTGTACGACGGGAAGCTACACTATTCTGCGCTGAGAGAGAAGAATATTGATGACCATTGTATTGTAATAGATTCTGTGTCTAAAAGATACAGCATGTGCGGGGCCCGTATAGGCTGTGTTATTACAAAAAATAAAACTTTAAAAAACACTATACTAAAGTTCATGCAAGCCAGACTCTCACCGCCTTCTTATGCGCAAATTGCGAGTGAAGCGGCGTTGGATACTCCTCAAGAATATTTTGATGAAGTCATCGCCGAATACGTTTTACGTAGAGACACCCTGGTACAAGGACTAAATAAAATTTCAGGAATTAAGGTTATTTCACCTCAGGGAGCTTTTTACTGTATTGTTGAGCTTCCTATTAAAGATTCTGATACTTTTGCACAGTGGATGTTGGAGCATTTTAATATTGACAATGAAACAGTAATGGTTGCCCCCGCTGCAGGCTTTTATGCAACTAAAGGCTTAGGAAAAAACCAAATTAGAATTGCATATGTTCTAGATCAAGAAACGCTCAAAAGAGCCATTCATATCTTAGAACAAGCACTAAAAGAATATCGTCTAAATGAAGATTAAAAACAATGTATCGCTAAAATCTTATAATACTTTTGGTATTGATGTCAAGGCTCGTTTTTTTTATGAAATTACAACACTAGCAGCATTAGAATCTGTGCTAAAATTAGAAGAATACCCTAATAAATTTGTAATTAGCGGAGGTAGTAATATGCTATTAACCAAAGATATTGATGCTTTAGTATTGCATTTAAATCTCAAAGGAATTAAAATAGTTTCAGAAACAGACCATGATGTGGTGATCAATGTAATGGCGGGAGAAAACTGGCATAAGTTAGTGCTTTGGACTTTAGACCAAAATTATGGCGGTTTAGAAAACATGTCTCTTATACCTGGAAACACAGGGACCTCTCCGATTCAAAATATTGGAGCCTATGGTGTTGAATTAAAAGACACGTTTGAATCTTGTGAGGCGATGGAAATAGCTACTCAGAACCTTAAAAGTTTTACTAAAGAGGCCTGTAATTTTGGATATCGAGAATCTTTTTTCAAGAACGAAGGAAAAGGAAAATTTATTATAACATCGGTAAATTTAAAATTATCAAAGAAAGATCATGTTCTAAATACATCTTATGGATCTATCGATCAAGAATTACAAAATATGGGTATTATCACACCTACAATTAAGGATGTTTCTAATGCTGTAATTGCTATTAGAAAAAGTAAACTACCTGACCCTGCTGAATTAGGAAATAGTGGAAGTTTTTTCAAAAACCCGATTATAAATAAAATTGAATTTCTTGATTTCTCAGAGAAGCACCCGGAAGCCCCATTCTACAAGCTGTCAGAAGAAAACTACAAAATACCTGCAGGTTGGCTTATAGAGCAAAGTGGATTTAAAGGAAAAAGGTACGGTGATGCTGGTGTTCACAAGAATCAAGCATTAGTTTTAGTAAATTACGGTGCAGCAACTGGAAAAGAAATAGTAGATTTGGCGCACAAAATTATAGATACAGTTTATGCAAAATTCAATATTCGTATCTTGCCAGAAGTTAATATTGTTTAAAAAAAAATAACCCTGATAATAAATATCAGGGTTATACCAAACCAAACTAACCAAAAATTAAGCTTACGATAACCAGTCGTAAACTTATTCTATTATTCAAAATTTATTGTGTAACAATCAATTGTGAAATTTTTCGTTACATATTAATTACGTAGTAAAACTGGATTTAGATTTTTTGAAACTATATTTTTTTTAACCTTAACTTTTTCATGAGCGCACTACTCGAAAACCATATTGTTGAATTATTGCATGAACGCAATGAAAAAGCTATTTCTCTACTTTATGAGAATTATAGTGACACCCTTTATGGTGTAGCCTATAAAGTCGTAAAAGATGAAATGCTTGCGCAAGATGTTTTACAAGAAAGTTTTGTAAAAATCTGGAAAAAAGCAGATAGTTATGACCCTTCTAAGGCAAAACTATTTACATGGCTATTTCGAATTACACGAAATACAGCCATAGATAAGTTAAGAAGTTCTAAAACTAAAACCGACAAAGAAATCCAATTAGATGTTTCTGACGTATATAAGGTAGGTATTGAAGGTTTAAATCCTGATTTCATAGACATGCGCGAGAATCTTTTGAAAATAGATTCGAAATATAAAATTGTTCTTGAAGCTTTATTTTTTGATGGAATGACGCAACAAGAAGCAAGTGATGAATTAGATATTCCGCTTGGAACAATAAAATCTCGATTAAAGATTGGGCTACGTGAATTACGAAAGATCTATATTGAGCCTGTAGTACTGCTATTTTTATTAACCTTAATAGCATAAGATTATGAAAGAAAAAATTAAATTATTTTTAGATACTGATCTTCTTGAAAAGTATTTACTAGGAGCTACAACTGACTTAGAAACGTTACAAGTAGAGCGCTATATTGCCATGTACCCTGAGGTTAGAAAAACATACAACGAGCTACAAGAAAATTTAGAAGAATTTGCTAAATCGTATGCCGTAAAAGCTCCTGAAGGATTAAAAGAACAAATATTAAGTAGAGTTAAAGCACAAAATTCTACAAGAAGAAAGTTTATGAGTTATGCTGTTGCCGCAAGTGTTGTTGCACTACTATTTGCATCTGCATCTTATTTCTTCTATAATCAGAATTTAAACTTACAGGAAGAAAATTCAATGGTTACCAATCAAATTAAGCTTTTAGAAGCTGATATGAAGGAACGTTTGGAAGATGTAAGAAATCAATTCATTGTATTAAATAATCCAGACACAAAACAATATAAACTTAAAGGGAACAAAAAAGCAAAAGATTTAAAAGCTGTTGCGTATGTAAACCCTGTCAAAAAGTTGTCTTATATAAATGTACAAAACTTACCTCATCTAGAGGAAGGTCAGTATTTACAAATGTGGGCAGAGGTTAATGGGAAGATGTTAAACTTAGGCATTCTTAAAGATGCAGGTTCTAAAGACAACTTATTAGCCATTCCATATTCTGAAGACGCAGTTGGTTACATTACTATTGAGAAAGAAGGTGGCAACGAAACGCCTACGGTTGAAAATATCGTAGCGAATATCACCTTTTAACAACCTTTGATTTTTTTACATTAAAACAATCAAAAGATAAAATATTTGTACCTTTGTACAAATATTTTATCATGAAGTTAGTTTTATTAACCATAGGATTATTAGCTCTTGCTTTTGCGGGAATTGCCATTAAAATATGGTCTAAAAAAGATGGAGAATTTGCCGGAACTTGCGCTAGCCAAAGTCCGTTTTTAAATAAAGAAGGAGAAGCTTGTGGTTTCTGTGGCAAACTGCCTAGTGAACAAGATTGCAAAAAAGATACTTCTCCAGAACTTCAGTAAAAAATCACTGTTGTTCCTTAACAAGCCAATTTGGACAAAAGCAAGGACACGTTACAAGAATCCATAGCAAAAGCTAAAGCAGGAAATCAGATTGCTTTTAGTTTATTGTTAGATTCTTTTTGGAATGATGTCTACAGTTTTCAATTGCAACGTACCAAAAATGAAAATGATGCGGAGGATATTACCATCCAAACATTTTCTAAAGCATTTGATAAGATAAATACCTACGATGAAAGCTATCAGTTTAAGACTTGGCTCATTACTATTTCCAAAAATATACATGTAGATCTTATCAGAAAAAGTAAGCGTAATATTTTAGAAAAAACTGATAGTAGCGCTGATGCTATAAAAAAAGTGTTAGATGCTAGTCCTTCTGCTGAAGACCAACTCATAAATCAGCAAAATCTAGCCACCCTTTTAGAGCACATTAAAAGCTTAAAACCACATTATCAAAAAGTAATCAATCTAAGATATTTTAATGAGTTGAGTTATGCTGATATCGCAGTACTACTTAACGAGCCTATTAACAATGTAAAAGTCAAACTTTTAAGAGCCAAAAAGCTTTTAGCTTCTGCCATAAAAGGAGCAAAATCTTAACATAACGGCATTTAGACACATTCAAAATAAGCGATACAACCTCCCTTTCAAAAAACAACAGAACCTAAAATTCTTTGTATATTTGCATAAAAATTGACGATGAGCGATAGCGCAGTAAAAAGTGTTTTACCACCACAAGGAAAACCCAAATGGTTACGCGTAAAACTTCCTACAGGAAAAAAGTATACACAGCTTCGAGGTTTAGTAGATAAATATAATCTACATACCATTTGTACTTCTGGTAGTTGCCCAAATATGGGTGAATGCTGGGGAGAAGGAACTGCCACTTTTATGATTTTAGGAAATGTTTGTACTCGCTCATGTGGTTTCTGCGGTGTTAAAACTGGTAGACCAGAAGATGTAGATTGGGAAGAGCCAGAAAAAGTGGCACGTTCTATTAAAATAATGAGCATTAAGCATGCGGTGATTACTTCTGTAGATAGAGACGATATTAAAGATATGGGATCTATTATTTGGGCAGAAACAGTAAAAGCTATTCGCCGAATGAATCCAGAAACTACACTTGAAACGTTGATTCCTGATTTTCAAGGTATTGAAACACATTTAGATCGTATCATTGCTGTTAATCCTGAAGTAGTTTCCCATAATATGGAAACGGTTAAAAGATTAACTAGAGAAGTAAGGATACAAGCTAAATATGAACGTAGTTTAGAAGTACTCCGCTATTTACGCGCAAACGGCATTAACAGAACAAAATCTGGTATTATGCTGGGTCTAGGTGAACTTGAAGAAGAAGTGATACAGACCATGCGAGATTTAAGAGATGTAAATGTAGATGTTATTACTATTGGTCAATATTTACAGCCAAGTAAAAAACATCTTCCTGTAAAAGAATTTATAACTCCGGAACAATTTAAAAAATATGAAGAAATAGGATTAGAAATGGGCTTTAGACACGTAGAAAGTGGCGCCCTTGTTAGATCTTCATACAAAGCACATAAACACATTCACTAAAATTAGATTCAGTCTAGGCTCATTTTATGTTCTTTTATATACTACAAAATGAACTAGATAGCGCATTGTAGTTATGAAACAAATTAATATAGGAATTAATGGTTTTGGGAGAATTGGCCGCACATTTTTTAGACTGCTTCAAGCGCATCCTAACTTGAATGTTGTTGCCATCAATGATTTAGCAAATACAGAAACCTTAGCACACTTACTAAAATACGATAGCATACACGGTGTGTTTCCTTATCCTGTAACGCATACGGCAGATACGATTACTGTAAATCAAGCTAAAAAGGTGCACATCCTAAATCAGCCTTTGCCAGAAAACATAGACTGGGGAAAACATCAAGTAGATATTGTTATTGAAGCTACAGGAAAGTTTAAAACCAAAGAGCAGCTAAATGCTCATCTAAAAAACGGAGCAAAAAAAGTTATTTTATCCGTACCACCAGAAGACGAAAACATTAAAATGATTGTCTTAGGGGTTAATGAACATTTACTTACTGCCGAGGACCAAATTATTTCTAATGCATCGTGTACGACGAATAACGCCGCACCGATGATAAAAATTATTAATGATTTGTGTGGTGTAGAGCAGGCGTATATAACCACCATACACTCTTATACTACCGATCAAAGCTTACATGATCAACCGCATAGAGATTTAAGAAGAGCTCGCGCTGCAGGACAATCTATCGTGCCTACTACCACAGGAGCAGCAAAGGCACTTACTAAAATATTTCCTGAATTAGATGGCCTTATTGGCGGTTGTGGGATTCGTGTACCTGTTGCAAACGGCTCATTAACAGACATTACCTTCAATGTGAAAAAAGAAACGAGTATCGAAGAAATAAATAAGGCTTTCAAAGAGGTTTCTGAAAATTCTTTGAAAAATATTCTTTATTATACAGAAGACCCTATAGTTTCTATCGATGTTAACAATAGTTGTTACTCTTGTACGTTTGATTCATTGATGACTTCTGTTCTTGGCAAGATGGTAAAAATTATCGGTTGGTATGATAATGAAACAGGTTACAGTAGTAGATTGATAGATTTAATTAGATTGATGCAAGATAAATCGTACATTTGAAAATAAAAAACCTACATATCAACTTCAATTTTAAAATGCTATTTGCGTTTGCCATGCTTTTTTGGCAAGCCACATTTTCTCAAGATTCTATCGCTACATATCAAGAAGTGGAGGATTATTTTGCATTGGCAAGAACGTATAAAAACCAAGATAAGTTAGATCTATCTTTAGAGTCTGTTTACAAGGCCTTGAAAAAGGCCGAAAAATTAGAGGACCTAAAAACAATTATAGATTGCTATCATGAGTTATCCCTACTCTATTTAAAACTTAACAAAGTAGATCAATCTATACAGCTCTGGCAAAGAGCAGATGTATTGCTGAAAGATTCTGAGTACCCTTATGGTAGTGCTACTCACAGATATATTGATGCTTTACATTTAATGAAAGAGCAAAAATATTATCTAGCCAATCATGAATTAGACAAAGCTGATAAAATGACTAATGTTAGAAACCTAACCTTACACATTCTACTAGCCAAAGGATTCATATATTTAGAACTCCCCAAGTATACGGAAGCCGAGAAAAATTTCAATTCTCTCATTGTTAATAATGACACCAATGAGAAAGATTACATTGCTTCAAGGGCCTTTCTAGGATTAGCGCTATTAAAATCTAAAACTAATGAACCCGAAAAAGGTATTGAATATGCGCTTCAAGGTTTAGACATTGCAAAGAAAAATAACTTCTTCAATGAAATTTTAGAACTGAACAGTTACCTCGCCGCCACTAATGAACAATTATTTAAGTTTGAGCAAGCACTAGCATTCAACAAAAGCCTTGTTCTAATTAAAGATTCTATATACAATGAGACCAAAGTAAAAACCGAAGCTAAGAAAGCAGATAATATTTATTTTGAAACTCAAAAGAATACCATAACCAACCTTACTAAAGAAAACGAACAGTTAAAAGCCTCTAGTAGTAGAACTGAAATAACAGCAATACTGACCTCGGCCTTCCTAACGATTATTTCTTTATTAGCAGTATCCTTATACCGCAACAATCAGATCAAAGTAAAAACAAACGATTTATTACAGACAAAAAATAACGAATTAGAAGCCTCACGTGATGCCGCTGTAAAAGCAATGGAAGCTAAGACAAATTTCCTATCTACAGTAAGTCATGAACTTAGAACACCGCTCTATGCCGTAACAGGGCTGACTCATTTATTATTAGAAGAAAACCCGAGCGAAAGTCAGCAAGAACATTTAAAAGCTCTTAAATTCTCTGGAGACTACTTACTTAGTTTTATCAATGACATCTTACAATTGAATAAGATTGATGCTGATAAATTAGAACCTGTCAATACAGAATTCAGCCTTAAGAAAGTACTTTCGGAAGTTATAAGCTCTCTACAACAAAGTGCAAAAGAAAACGAGACTAAAATTTCGCTTGATTACGACGAAAATATTCCAAAAAGTTTATTGAGTGATTCTATGAAAATTTCTCAGATTCTAATAAATTTAGTAGGGAATGGGCTCAAATTCACAAAAAAAGGAGATGTTACCGTTATTACCAGATTGCTGCAAAAAAGCGATGATGATGTTACCATTTATTTTGAAGTAAGAGATACTGGAATTGGTATTTCTGATGATCAAATTACCAATATTTTCGAAAGCTTCGAGCAAGGTTCTATTCAAATAAACAGAGAATATGGGGGTACTGGTCTAGGTTTAACCATTGTAAAAAGCTTATTAGGTTTATTTAATAGTAAGATAGATTTAAAGAGTGAGTTAGGAAAAGGAAGTTCGTTTTTCTTTGAGCTAGAAATGAAAAGCAAGAACTACACAACAGAGGAAGAAACCACAACGATAATAGCCCCTCAGGATTTTGACTTTAAAGGTTTGCATATACTTATCGTAGAAGACAATAAGATTAATCAAGTCATCACAAAGAAAATGTTGATCAAGAAAGAAATGACTTGTGAAATTGCTAGCAATGGTACGGATGCTGTAGAAATGGTTTCTCAGACTAAGTATGATGCCATATTAATGGACATTCATATGCCTGGAATTAGTGGTGAAGAAGCTACTATTCTCATTCGAAAATTTAATAAGCATACGCCCATAATTGCTCTAACTGCAATATCTTTAGATGATAGTTTAGAAAGTTTTTATGCTGCTGGCTGTAATGATGTTGTTACGAAACCTTTTAAGCCCGAAGTGTTTTATCAGAAAATTGGAGAACATGTCTTTAATCCTAAACCGCTTAGTTAAGTAGCGCACTAAGTGCTTCCTTTATCCGTAAAGCTCCCTCATTTAGAAATTGATGTTCAATACCAATATAATGTAAGTTGAACACTTTTCCCTTTAGCCTTACATAATCTTTTTCTGTAGTTAGAATAAATTCTTTCGAATTGAAGTTTTCTATTTCTGTCTCGGAGAAAAAGTGATGGTCCCTAAAATTTAAATGCTCGACAACAATACCATTAGATTCTAAAAAAGACAACAATGGTTGCGGATTTGCAATACCCGTAACGAGTGTCACTTTTCTATTTACTAAATCTATTATTTCTAAATTCTCACTACCCCCCTTTAACTCATTTTTATAATGCAAGAAGCTAAAGAAAACTTCTTGCCCTGCCTCAGGGCCTATTTCTTTAACAATTTTTTCCTGCTCGACATTTGACAAGTCCATGGGACATTTAGTAACTACTATTAAATTAGCCCTCTTGGCTTCTTTTTTACTATCACGGAGACTTCCTGTCGGTAGATACCAATCTTTCTGATATCTATTATCATAAGCCGTGAGCAACATAGAAAACGAGGGTGTCACTTTTCTGTGCTGAAAAGCATCATCTAATAAAATTACATCTGGCGCAATGGATGTTTCAAGGGTCGCTATTCCATGTTGTCGATCTGCATCTACGACAACCGGCACTTCTGGAAATTTCTGTGCAATTTGATACGGTTCATCTCCTAAAATTTCTACAGTAGCTGCTTCAGTAGAAATTTGATACCCTTTAGATTTCCGCCCGTATCCCCTACTCAAAACAGCCAGTTTATGCTCTGCTTTTAAGGTTGATAAAAGAAACTCTATCATAGGTGTTTTTCCGGTACCACCTACACTTAGATTACCCACACAAATAGTAGGGGTGTTAAACTTCTTAGATTTGAAAAAATCAATATCAAATAAAAGGTTACGAACATACACCACTACAGCATAGATCAGTGAAATTGGAAAAGCTAATATTCTTAAGACGCGCATCAAGAACGAAAATATAATATTTTATCTTTGAAAAATAGATAAACTTAGAAAATGATTGTAAAAGAAGTAATTGGAATTTTAGAAGAATTAGCACCATTAGCTTATGCCGAAGATTTTGATAATGTAGGCCTTTTAGTGGGAGACCAGCAAAATGAAGTTTCTGGTATCCTTGTTACTTTAGACACCTTGGAAAATGTGGTAGATGAAGCTATCGCTACCAACTGCAATTTAATCGTAAGCTTTCATCCTATAATTTTTGGTGGTCTCAAGAAAATTACGGGCGCTAACTATGTGCAACGTGTAGTCATTAAAGCCATTCAACACAACATTTCTATTTACAGCATGCATACGGCACTAGATAATTCTGACCAAGGAGTTAATGCAAAAATATGTGAAGTTTTAGGCTTAGCAAATACCAAAATACTCATCCCACAGAAAGGAACTATAAAAAAGCTGAGTACCTACGTTCCTAAAAACGATGCGGAGCTACTAAAATCACATTTATACGGAGCTGGCGCAGGTAACATTGGTAATTACAGCAATTGCAGTTTTACGGTAGAAGGTACAGGAAGTTATAAGGCAAATGAAAAGGCAAATCCCATAAAAGGAGAAATTGGCACCACACATTTTGAAGAAGAAACTAAAATTTCAATCACTTTTGAGAAAGCAGTAGAAAAAAACGTAATCAAAGCTTTATTAGAAAACCATCCGTATGAAGAAGTCGCCTTTGAAGTAATCACCTTAGAGAATACCAATCAAAATATAGGCATGGGAATGTACGGAATTTTAGCAAATTCGATGACTGAGCATGAATTTATGGCATTCTTAAAAGAAAAAATGGATGTGAAATGCGTCAGACATTCTAATTTATTAGGAAAACCTATAAAAACAGTTGCTGTTCTGGGAGGAAGTGGCTCATTTGCAATAGGCGCTGCAAAGGCTGTAAACGCTGATGTTTTCATCACGGCCGACTTAAAATATCATCAATTTTATGAAGCAGAAGGCAACATACTCTTGACGGATATCGGACACTATGAAACTGAGCAGTTTACAAAAAATTTATTAGTTGACTATCTTACGAAAAAAATTCCTAATTTTGCAGTCCGTTTATCGGAAAGCAAAACAAATCCCATCAAGTATTTTTAAAATATGGCAACAAAAACAGAAACAACAGTAGAGCAAAAATTAAGAGCGTTATATGATTTGCAATTAATTGATTCTAGAGTTGACGAAATACGCAATGTAAGAGGTGAATTACCTTTAGAAGTTGAAGATTTAGAAGATGAAGTATTAGGTCTTAAAACTAGAATGGAAAAGCTTAAGACTGATGTTGAGACTATCAATTATGAGATCACTGCAAAGAAGAACTTAATTGATGATGCTAAAACATTGATGAAAAAATATACTGAGCAACAAAAGAATGTTCGTAACAGTAGAGAGTTTAACTCTATTTCTAAAGAGATTGAATTTCAAGAATTAGAAATTCAATTGGCAGAGAAAAACATCAAAGAATTTAAAGCTCAAATAGATCAAAAGAAAACCGTTGTTTCTTCTACGAAAGAGCGTTACTCTGAAAGAGAATCTCACTTGAAGCATAAAAAAGGTGAGTTGAATGCTATTTTAGCAGAAACTGAAAAAGAAGAAAAAGCACTTTTAGCTAAATCTGAAGATTATCAAAATGACATTGAAGAGCGTTTAGTTATTGCTTATAAGCGTATCCGTGCTAATGTAAAAAATGGTTTAGCAGTTGTGCCAATCGAAAGAGGTGCTTCTGGAGGATCTTTCTTTACTATACCACCACAGGTACAAGTAGAAATTGCTTCTCGTAAAAAAATTATTACAGATGAGCACAGTGGTCGTATTTTAGTAGACCCTGTTTTAGCTGAAGAAGAGCAAGAAAAAATGCAAGCACTTTTTACTAAGTTATAAGCTTAGAAAATAAAGTTATAAAAAAACCATCTGCTTTGCAGATGGTTTTTATGTTTTATAGTATCTCATTGAATAAATTCGTAATTTAAAGGAAAAAACAATGAAGCATATAACTACATATATACTGATTCTTGGCTGCTTTTTCTTATACTCACCTATAGCAATGGCTCAAGATATATCAGATTTTAAATGGAAAAATAGAGTTTTACTGCTCATAGACACAGCATCAAACAGCAACAACATCAAACAACAAATCCAAATTTTTGAAGGGCAGCATGATGCTTTTCAAGAACGAGACATCATCTATTTCATTAGTACTCCAAAAGGCAGCTACGGTAGCGATAAACAGCCACTAGATCTTGGAGGACTTGAAAAGTATCGAAAAAAAGATTTCAGCGGATTGATTTTACTAGGTAAAGATGGCGGTATTAAATTAAAAGAAGCCTTTATTGTACCTGCAAAGACTATCATCTCATTAATAGATACAATGCCCATGCGGCAAAGTGAAAAAAAATCACCACAATAATTAATTACAACAAGCTAAGTATTAAATTTTCTACTTCCGCACTATTCCATTTTTCTTCTATATTCGGCAATTTCATCACCTCTTTCATTATAGCTTCTTGAGCATCTCCTTCTGCCAATGCTTCTGCATACGGCCTGTTTGAAAAAGTAACCCTTGAATATACTGGAATCCATTTATCAGGATGCTGTGAAGCAAAATACTTCTCGATTTTCTTTTGTAGTAAAAACTTAGGATCTGCTGTTTTACTACTCATCTCTACAAAATTACGGTAGCTTAATTCTGCTATAGCATCTGCATTAGGCTTACGCACTTTTTCGTAGGCTTCAAAGATAGCATGCCAATCATCTTGGTGCTCATTAATCAAAGCATCTAATACAAAAATGTCTTCAAAGCCTGCATTCATACCTTGTCCATAGAAAGGTACTATAGCATGTGCAGAATCGCCCACTAGTGCTACTTTATCCCAATAGGTCCACGGAAAACATTTCATCGTTACCATAGCGCTAGTTGGGTTTTTAAAGAAGTCTAACAGCAAGTTATCCAAATCCTGCATCACATTAGGGAAATACGTTTTAAAGAAGTCTTTAGCGTCGTCATTGGTTTTAATGTTCTCAAAAGAAACGTCGCCTTCAAAAGGCATAAACAAGGTACACGTAAAACTACCATCAAGATTTGGCATAGCAATAAGCATAAACTTACCTCTTGGCCAAATATGAAATGAATGTCTATCTAACTTGTGCGTACCATCTTCATTTGCCGCAATAGTTAACTCTTTGTACCCTACATCAATAAAATCTTGAGAATAATCAAACCTACTGCGTCTTTGCATTTTATGACGTACTCGAGAAAAAGCACCATCACAACCAAAAATTAAATCGTATTGGTATTCTTGCCACTCCCCTTTTTCGGTCTCTCCTGTAAATAACTTTCCTTCTGGAAGATCTACATCCCAAACTTTTTCTTCAAATTTAAAAACCACCCCCGCTTCTTCAGCAAGATCAATCATTTTACGGTTTAGTACACCACGTGAAATAGACCAAATAGCTTCTCCTTCTTTACCATATTTTTGATAATATTCTGGTTGGCCCACAACGTGCATGGCACGCTTATCTAATGGAATTGCAATTTTTTTTATCTCCTCTTCAATACCCACTTCATGAAGTGCATTCCACCCTCTATTACTCATAGCTAGGTTTATTGATCTCCCTGAAAATTCTACATTGCGAATATCTGGTCTACGATCAAATACAGTAATATCATGTCCATATTTTTTTAAATATATGGCTAATAAAGAACCAACTAAACCTGAGCCAATAATGGCTACTTTTTTTTGAGTTTGTATCATGTATTCCTAATTCTGGAAAAGTGTCCGCACACTAAGGTAACATTAACCAAAAAATCCTCCACTTTTACTCGCGAAGGATTTTTAGTTTTTATAGGTGTAAAAATATTATTTATTCTAAAATACCATCAACTATTCCGTAAGCAATAGACTCTTCTGCTCCCATCCAATAGTCACGATCAAAATCTTTCATCACTCGGTCATAATCTTGGCCACAATTATCTGCCAAAATACGTGCACTAAGTTCTTTTGTTTTGATTATTTCTTTAGCTTGAATTTCAATATTAGAAGCCTGACCTCTTGCACCACCACTAGGCTGATGAATCATTACCTGAGCATGTGGCTGAATAAAACGTCTTCCTTTTTTACCAACAGATAATAAAATAGACCCCATTGATGCCGCCAAGCCAGTACATATAGTTGAAACTGGACTCTTTAGCGATTTTATAGTATCATACATTGCGAAACCAGAAGTTACATACCCCCCTGGACTGTTGATGTATAATTGAATTTCTTTATCGTTTTGCATATCGAGATACAATAAACGATCAATTACATGCTTTGCAGAATCGTCATCGACCATTCCCCAAAGGAAGACTTTACGCTCTTCTAACATTTTCTCGTCTATAGCCTCTTGTATTTTTCCTTTTTTTGAACTCATTTTTCTATTTCTTATTGAATATCAAAATTAATCAAAATATCGCTAATTGTTACACTCAAAAACCTAAGGATTTAATTTAAGTAGCTGCAAAAGCCATTATCTTTGTTAAAAAAATGAAAAAATGAAAAAAACAATAGGTTTTACTGCCATTCTAATCCTTCTTTTAGCAAGTTGCAAAACAGATAAAAAAGAAACGAAAGCATCTATCGCCACTCCTGAACTTACTATTCTTGAACAAGTAGCACAGGCCAATGGGTATGAAAACTGGAAGAAAGTAAATGAATTAAAATTTACATTCAACGTAGATAGAGATACAACACATTTTGAACGCTCTTGGGTCTGGAAACCCAAAACAAATGAGGTAACTAGTATTACAAAAGAAGACACCATCACCTATCTTAGAAAAAACAGAGACAGTACCTTAACAAAAACGGATGCTGGATTTATCAATGACAAATATTGGCTTCTAGCTCCTTTTCAATTAGTTTGGGATGCCAAGGGTTTTGAATTTACACATACCGCAGAAAGCGAAGCACCCATCAGCAAAAAACCGATGCGAAAATTAAGCATCGTTTACGATAATGAAGGTGGTTACACTCCTGGTGATGCGTATGATTTTTATTTTGGGGAAGACTACGTCATTCAAGAATGGGTATTTAGAAAGGAAAACCAAGAAGAGCCTTCGATGGTAACTACTTGGGAAGACTACACCACCATTAATGGCATAAAAATTGCGAAATCTCATAAAATGGACGGTCAAAAATTTGATCTAAATTTTACGGAGATACACATCAATTAAACATCATTTCAATGAGGCTCGTATATATCGCATTATTCGTTAGTTCCCTTAGTTTTAGTCAACACCAAAAAAAAGGAATCATCTACGATAAAGAAAATAACGAGCCTCTTGAATTTGTTAGCGTGTATAATAGATTAAACCATACTACTACCAATAAAGATGGTAAATATGGATTTACCTCAGCTACAGATTCTATTTATTTTCACAAAGTGGGCTATGACAAATTCGCTACTATTATTTCTAATTTAAGAGATACTATTTTTTTAAACAGAAGTATTTTTCAGTTAGATGAAGTGGTTGTTTCTAATGCCAAAACCATTTATCAAAAAATAAAAGATTCTATTGCCAGTAATTATGTGTTGAAGCCACATTCTGAGTCTTTCTTTTTGAGAGCAATCTTAAAAAGAAATGGAGCGATTATTAGATTACAAGACATGCAAGGAAATCTACATCGGAAAACATCCATATATGGAGGCGGTTTAACACTTATGGATAACGATTTTAGTGTTGCTGTTAAAAATATGCGCCAAATAGGTCTTACTAAAGATGAAAATAACATCTATTTTGAATTTCCTTCTCTATTTAATATTTTAAGTGAATTTGTTCGTATAAATGCAATGGGACCAGATTTTGAAGTCATTGAAAAACCCTATAAAAACAGCACTAGCACCAAAGTTGAATTCACTTCTTTAAATTCTGATACGAAGACCAAAAGCTATGGCCATTACATCATTAATACGAATGATAATGCTATTTTATCCTTCAATAGTATTGTTAAGCCGTTTTACCCTGAGGAATTATTTAAAACTCCAAAATACAGTGCTATAGCACAGCAGGACATAACTGTGTTTTTTAAAGAAGATCCGGCTATTAAGCGTTACTACATGAGCTTAGCTAAGCGTACTGCTGTTCTAAATGTGAAATTAAAAGATGATCCGATAGTTCACAAATTTGAAATGGAAATAGTTCTTTACACTAAGGAAAGTTTCAGTAATGAAGATGTTAAAAGCAATGTGAACGAACAGAAAGATATTTTCAAAATTAATATGAAGTACGATAAAGACTTTTGGAAAGAGCAAAATCAGCTTTTACTAACTGATGAAATGGAGGCTTTTATTAAAAAAATGACACAAGATGATACAAAACGTAAAGTAAAAAACAACATTAAAGACTAACATAACTTAGTTTTAGAATATAAAAAACCGCTCTTCCGAGCGGTTTCTTTTTATCCATTTAAAACACAGATGTGTCCTAAAAAACTTTAACCCCGTTTTAGATTAGTTACAGGTTTTAATAAAGGTCCATCTTGTAAAATCTCTTTCATACAAACCACCTGCATAGGTCACGCGGTCTCCAACAGCGTACCGCTTAGAACTAGACCAAGCCGAAACTCCATCGCAAGAATCTACTGTAGGCACATCAGTACCGCCACCATCAACAGCTGGGTAAATAGAATTAGTTCCAGAAATATCAAGATCAGAAACTTTTGCTTGACGTTGAGGCAATACATTACCGTTAAGATCTGTAATTGTAGGTTGTCCGTTTTTAGAAAAAGTATAGCTACCATACATCATAGTAGAGTTAATATCAAACTGACTTGTAACCAAAGTTGCAGAATTACTTTTGTAAAATTGATCAATTGCATCATTTTGGATATTTTCCTCGTTAATAATGATATAATTATCTCTGTCACTTCTATTCTGCTCGTGAATATACCCTAGTGTATGACCAATCTCATGGATAATCACTACAGCAGTAGCACGTGTTCCTAAACGAATAAATCCATAAGAGCCATTCATTCCTAATGTTGCTACACCAGAGTTACTATTAGATCCCGAAGAAGAAATAGTCACATAATTAGATTCATTGGTACGTTCTTTAAAGCGAATATTTGTTTTACTCGTCCATTCATCAAAAGATTTCTGTAATTCAGATTGCACGGATGCACTCAATCCTTGGATAGTATATACAACGGTACTATTGGTCCATTTTCTAACACCCCCACCTAAACCTAAACGAGTAAGGCCTTCTTCTGGATTTGGGTTCTCATTAAAATCATCAGCACTATCTGTTAGCTGATCTTCGAACAAGCGAACATCACTTCCTGCTAAGCTATAGGTATCATCCTCTTCTAATCTTACTTTTACTTCAGTACCTAAAAAATACTTGGTTGTAAAATCTGCATCCTGAGTGATCACTGCTTCTTGATCTTCTCCTGTCGTTTCTGTTTCTTTTTGACAAGATGTCAAGCATAGTGCAAATACCAAGCTTGCCATAGCAGCTTGGTACATTCTTTTTGTTTGTTTCATTTTTTCACTTTTAGTTTTCATGTTCATAATAAGTTTTGGGGCTAAAACTCTAGACTATGTACGAACAGAACTAGAAAAATGACGACGAACAGCTCATATTTTCGACGAAATACACGTTTTAAAAAATAACAGCAAGAACAAAAATTACTAAAATAAAGCTAAAATGTTTTTTAAATAATTGATAGTAAGAACATTAAAAAAAAATTACAACGATTATTTTAGACTAGTTGCAATTAGATAATTTTCACAAAAATTAAATCTATAGAGGAAGTTTTCTTCTGAATTTTGAAACTGAGGATGCCTTGCAGAAAAAAATGTAGTAGTATTTCTTTCTTATACGCCTCTTTTCCTTTTTAAAACAAAAGACGCTGCTAAAACAATTACAGAACAGACCAGCAACAGCATAAAGCTTATCCGCAAGGAAAAAGACTCTGCCAAAAAACCCAACACCACAGGGCCTAGTAAAAATCCTGATACACCTGTTCCTGCAATAAATGCAATTCCTTGAGAAGATGCTACACCTTCTACCTTGCCTCCTATCCTAAAGAGTTCTGGTATTATAGCCGAGAAGCCTAGGCCTATTAAAGCAAAACCAAGAATGGTCACCCATAGAATTCCTGAAAGCACTAAAAAATACCCACCAATAGCTAGAAGCGTACCTAAAATTACAATCTTAACAGGGCCAATTTTTGCACTAATACCATCTGCCAGAAACCTGCCCAAGGTCATCATTATAGAAAAAGCTAAAAACCCCAATCCTATAAATTTTTCTGGCGCTAAATTAATTTCTTGTAGATAAATTCCACTCCAATCAATTATAGCTCCTTCGCTTCCCATAATTACAAAAGAAATGACCCCCAAGAGGAACAGCGGTTTAAAATTCTTTATTTTAAAGGCTTCTTTTTCTATGGGCGGGGATATGATATGAATATAATTTTTACGTAAGAGCGCACTTGCAATTAACAATAGTGCTGCGGTACCACATATATGAAGTACCCTGTTATCTAGAAGTACTATTAAAAAACTACCAATCCCTGCAATAACGCCCCCTAAACTAAAAAAACCGTGGGCGGCAGACATAAAGTTTTGACGATCTTCTTTTTCAATTTCAGTCACCAAAGTATTCATAGAAATATCTAAAAAACCATTGGCGGCACCATAGCAATAAAGCCCCGCAATTAAGGTGTAATAATTAAGGGCAATAAATGGCAAAATGGAAGACAAGCAAATTAAAATTAGCCCATACCATACAGACTTACCTACTCCAATCTTATTAATTAATCTTGACGCTACCGGAAAAATTGTAAAATTACCTAAAGAAAGAAAAAATATGGCAAATCCTAAGCTGGCTTTATCCAAACCTATATCTTCTTTGATCAATGGAATATAGGTTGCCCAGGTTCCGAACAAAATATTTAGTGTAGCAAAAGACCAAGCCGGTGCAAAGTATCGTGGATTAGATAAAATAAGTTGCAGCGACTTCATTTGAGTATTGTCCTAGCTTTAATGCTAAGAATTTTCTTTTTCTAAAGCTAAAATTCCTTTTTTAAGCAATTGTCCAAATCTATACATGTCTTCGTAAGAACAGTAAAAAGGTGCTGGTGCCAATCGGATTACATTAGGCTCTCGCCAATCTGTGATCACACCATTTTTCATCAAATAATCAAACAAAGATTTACCTTGTCCATGTAAAAAAACAGATAATTGGCAACCGCGGTCTTCCGGAGTAATTATTTCAAAACTACTAGAAACCTCCGCATCTATTTCGTGTAGTATGTACTCAAGATAAGCAACAATAGTAGCTCTCTTTTTAATTAATGCCGGCATGCCTACTTCTTCAAACATGGTTAGCGAAGCTAAGTACGGGGCTACAGATAAAATTGGAGCATTACTTAATTGCCATGCGTCTGCATTTTCCATAGGCTCAAACTCCGGCTTCATTAGAAAGCGTGTTTCTTTTTTGGTTCCCCACCATCCTTCAAATCTTGGAATATCTGGGTTGTTTAAGTGCTTTTCATTAATATATACTCCAGAGGCATTCCCTGGTCCGCTATTCATATATTTATAGCTACACCATGCGGCAAAATCTGCATTCCACTCATTAAGTTTTAATTCAATATTACCAGCGCCATGTGCCAGATCCCAACCTACAAAAGCACCAACAGCCTGGCCTGCTTTTGTAATTGTTCCCATATCAAAAACTTGTCCGTTGTAATAGTTAACGCCACCTATGAGCACTAAGGCTAATTCATCTCCTAGTTCGTTAATCTTTGCGACAACATCTTCTGTACGCCAATAGTGTTCTCCGTCTCTTTTCTTTACCTCAACAATAGCATCCTTGGGGTCAAATCCGTGAAATTTTACCTGACTAGTAAGCATATATTGATCTGAAGGAAAAGCTTTCTCTTCACAAATAATTTTAAAACGTTTCTGAGTAGGCCTATAGAAAGATACCATTAGCAAATGCAAGTTTACTGTAAGGGTGTTCATCACAGAAACTTCCGCCGTCTTAGCACCAACAACTTTTGCCAAAGGGGCTGCTAAGCGCTCGTGGTAATCCCACCAAGGCTTTTCCGCATAGAAATGCCCTTCTACTGCTAACTTAGCCCAATCTGTCATTACTTCAGCTACAATGGCTTCCGTTCTCTTGGGCTGTAAGCCTAAAGAATTCCCTGTAAAATAGATCACGGGCTTTCCATTAACTTCTGGAAAATGAAATTCTTCTCTATAGTTTCTTAAAGGATCTTGTTGGTCTAATTGTTGCGCGTAGGCTAGCGAATTTTCAAATGACATAAAAAGCTTTTTTTTTATAAAATTACGATTTCCAATTGTATTTAGTACGCACAATAAAAATTGACTTCCCTAAGGCAATCGCATTTCTATAATGTGTTTGGTAAAACCGACTTTTTCATAGGCTTTAATTGCGGGTATATTATCTTGATAAACGGTAAGCCTTACCTCTGTTAATCCGTTTTCATTTGCCCAAGTTTTTAAAGCTGCTATTATTTTAGCATTGATACCCTTACCTCTATACTCTGGCTCCGTATACAAAAAACGAATATTTCCATACTGTTGATGTTTTAAATAAGGTCTTGCCTGCGCCGTGAGCACCATGCCACAAGCAACAACCGTTGCATCATACTCTGCTACTAACACCTGCGCTGTAGGATCTTCTAACAGTCCCTCCAAATCATAATAGTGTACAGGATTTTCTTTTATGGTTACATCACACGGGCGTTCTGCTTCAATAAGGCCTTGCTCAAATAATCGTAATGTAGGGATATCGGTAACAAGAGCTTCCCGAAGTCTAATTGTATTCATCTTTAAAAAGTTTACTTGAAGATACTATTAATATCTATTTTTGTAAAAATTTTTTCACATGCATTTCTTATCTCCATTACTAGAAAATTACATTACAGACCATTCTCAGTCTGAACCTAAAGTGCTACAAGAGCTTACAAAAGAAACGCATTTAAAAGTAATACAACCTAGAATGATTACGGGGCATTTTCAGGGAAGAGCTTTAAGTTTATTATCTAAAATTATCAACCCTAAAACCATTTTAGAAATTGGCACCTATACTGGGTACTCTGCTATTTGTTTGGCTGAAGGTTTACAGAAGAACGGAACTTTGCATACGATTGATGTTAATGAAGAACTGGTAGAAATGCAGCGTACGTATTTTGATAAAAGCGGATTTGGTTCTCAAATCATTCAGCATACTGGTGATGCGCTTAAACTTATTCCTGCCATGGATGAAACCTTTGATTTGATTTTTATTGATGCAGAAAAAGCAAGTTATGATCACTATTTTGAAACGGTATTGAAAAAAACTAGACCGGGCAGTGTTATTCTATCTGATAATGTACTGTGGTCTGGGAAAGTGGTAGAACCGCTGCAGCCTAAAGACAAAGTGACCAAAATACTATTGGACTATAACAAAAAACTAAAAGAAGACCCACGAGTGGAAACGGTGTTATTACCTATTCGTGATGGCTTGACACTGAGTAGGGTTTTATAAATTTTAGATAAATATTATAAAATAAATTTGCGGATACTATTCCAACAACAGCACCTGTTATTAAATCTACGGGATAGTGCACTCCTACATATATGCGACTAAATGCTAAAAATATAGGCCAGCAATAAAATGCCCAACTCCATTTAAAACGTTCTTTTATAAAAAGGACCACAATTGTGGTTAATGAAAAAGAAAAAGCAGAGTGTCCTGAAAAGAAACTAAAGCCATCAGATCCCTTAATAATACGTATTAGGGTATTTAGTTCTGCATCTGCACTAGGGCGTATTCTTCCTACTAATTCTTTGGTCAATCCTGTTAACAATAAAACAAAAATCAACAGTAGAACAGCCGTACTAATTTTTTGAAATTTTTCTTTGGTACTATTCTTATAGATGACCAAGAAAAGGAATGTGATATAAAGTGGAATCCAGGTAGAAATATTAGTAGCAATACCCCAAAACTGATCGTATTTTTCTATTCCTAGGCTATTTAAATAAATAAAAGTTTCCCTATCCCAGGTTAACAATTTATCGAGCATAGTTACTTTCTCTTGATGGTACCCGTAACCTCGTTAATGTTTTCTTTTACTTTATTTATTTCGCTTTTAATATCTCTAGTGAAGTCGGTATTGATGCCTTGCTTATCTGCGCTTTTCTGAATTTCTTGTTTAATATCTTCAGTAGCATCTTTTAATTGACGCATCCCTTTACCCAAGCCACGGGCGATATCTGGAATTTTATCTGCTCCAAATACCATCACCACTATAAAAAGTATGAAGAATATCTCTCCACCACTTATAAATAAAAAATGTGTCGTTAACATGATACAAATATAATCAGAAGTTTGTGAGTCCCATAAAAAAAAGACTAAAACATAATTCCCCTTTTTAAACATTTAACATATTATAAACCACAATACTGAAAAACGCATTGCATGAAAAAAGCCTAGAATAAAAAACGGCTGTTTTCATTCTAGGCTTTTAACACCTTAAACTTTATAATTTATAAGCTTAGTCTTCCTGATCGTTTTTAAACTTATCAAAATCTGACTGCTCCTCTTTCTTAGGCCAAGAGTTATTGGTCGTATCAATATCTGCTGTTTCAGCTTTTGGATCTACGACAACACTTGTCAATTCTTTCTGTAATGAAAGCATACGTGTAACCTCTTTTGGGTTCTTTCTCCATATTTGTGGAGGGTATGTAATGTTCTCTTTAGAACCATCTGCATAAGTATACTCTACAATTAATGGCATTGGAATACCTCCTGGTTTCGTAAACGTAACTTCATAGAAAAACTTAGGTTCTTTAACAGCCGTTCTCTCTGCTGGAGTCATGTTATCCATCATAAATTCTTTCAATGGCTTAGAAACTTCTGATGCCATCTTACCTCTTAAAGCATCATCATAATCTTCTGATCCTTCCTCCGCTAAGTATACTAATGGTGGTAAATCTTTTATATCTTGATTTCTAGCCGCAGCGTATTCTTTCATTTTTGCCGTTGGCTTATCGGTAACTACATACTTCTTAACATTACCAACACCTATATCAACAAAGTTGGTGGTGTAAAACCAACCTCTCCAGTACCAATCTAAATCTACTGCAGATGCATCTTCCATCGTACGGAAAAAATCTTCAGGAGTAGGGTGCTTAAACATCCATCTATGAGAATATGTTTTGAAGGCATGATCAAACAATTCTCTTCCCATTACTGTTTCTCTAAGAATATTTAATGCTGTAGCAGGCTTACCATAGGCATTGTTCCCCAATTGAAATACATTTTCTGGGTTAGACATAATTGGCGATATGTACTCCTGATCTCCACTCATGTAAGGCACAATCTTAGAAGGCTCTCCTCTTCTAGAAGGATATTTATCATTTGGCGCAATTGCTGCAGGATAAGCTTCTCCAAATTCTTGTTCTGCCATGTATTGCATAAAAGTATCTAAACCTTCATCCATCCATCCCCACTGACGTTCATCAGAGTTTACAATCATCGGGAAAAAGTTATGTCCTACTTCATGAATAATTACACTAATCATTCCGTATTTAACGCGGTCAGAATAGGTCCCATCTTTTTCTGGTCTACCATAATTCCAGCATATCATAGGATATTCCATCCCTTGATTTTTTGCATGTACCGAAATTGCTTTTGGATAAGGATAATCAAACGTGTGTGAAGAATATGATCTTAAGGTATGTGCTACTGCCTTTGTAGAATATTCTTCCCATAATGGATTTCCTTCTTTTGGATACATAGAAATAGCCATTACATCTTTGCTTCCTACTTTTACCGCTTGCATGTCCCAGATAAACTTTCTTGACGTTGCGAAACCAAAATCACGAACATTTTCAGCTTTCAGCTTCCATGTTTTTGTTTTATCAGAAAAACCTTTTTCTGCTGCTTCTGCCTCTGCTTGTGTAACGATGATTACTGGCTTATCATAAGATTTTTTAGCCAACTCATAACGCTTCATCATTTCTTTAGAGAAAACCTCTTTTGTATTCTGAAGTTCTCCTGTACCATCTAAAATATGATCTGCAGGCACAGTAATATTTACTTCATAATCTCCAAAAGGAAGTGCGAATTCGCCATTCCCCCAGAATTGATGGTTTTGCCATCCTTCTACATCACTATAAACTGCCATTCTTGGAAAAAACTGTGCAATTACATATGCGCGGTTCCCATCTTCAGGAAAATACTCATAACCAGAACGTGCTCTGCTTACGGTATGATCTGGAATATTATAGTTCCATTTTACTTTTATAGCAACTTGATCTTTATTTTTTAAAGGTGATGGCAAGTCTACACGCATCATGGTTTGGTTGATGGTAAAAGGTAATGCTTTACCACTTGCATCTTTAACATACTCAATATTAAAACCCCCATCAAAAGGTGCCGTCATAAAAGTTCCTGAAAAACGTTCTACAGTACTAGCAAAAGGTGCTGCTGACCCATTTCTTAAATCAGACTTCGTATCTTTTGTACGTACGTTCTGATCTAATTGCAACCATAAAAACTCTAAATTATCTGGAGAATTGTTGGTATAGGTGATGGTTTCTTCACCAAATATTTTTGCATTTTTATCATCTAGCGTAATGTCCATCTTATAATCAGCTTGCTGCTGGTAATAATTAGGACCTGGAGCTCCAGATGCAGATCTGTACGTATTCGGAGTTGCAAACTCTTCGTACATCTGTTTGAATTCATTAACATTGCCATGTGGCGCTGATTTTTCTTTAACTTCTGTGTCTTGTGCGCTTAGAACACCTGCAAACACAAACAAAAGTGCTGTAAAGTAGTACTTAATTTTGCTCATTTCTCGAATTAATTAATTTAGTCGCTAGAAAATTAAAGCTTTTTTAAGAAATTGTTAACGTGTTAATCTAAGTTTAACATTCCTTTATTATTTTCACGGGTAAGCACGAAACTTTTCTTTTTGCCAGGAAATTTAAAATGAACCACATTTTGCTGCTCCTCAAACATGTCTACAAGAACCTCATTTGTGGCTGCTATAGATTTTATTTTAGCGTAATTAACCTTAGGTATTTCTAAGTAGACCACAACAATATCATTGTCATACTTTTTACCAATGAATTTGTATTCTTGTTGCTCCTGATTTATCGTGAGGATGAATTTTGATCTTATGTATTTTTCAATATAAACCTCTATATCTTTTAGTTCATTTTCAGTAGCCATTCTTCCTTTAATTCCGTAGCGCTCATTAAGCGTTTTCTCTAAATCGTCAATAAAAATACGCGAGGTAATTTGTAACGCCTTATCTTTTTCTGAGTAGGCAATATTGGTCACGGTGACATAAAATTTATGTGCAGCTGTAAATGCTAATAAGGGGAATAGTACAATTAAAAAAAGTTTCTTCAGTGGTTTCATAGGATGTAGTATGCTTCTTTTTATGAATCAATTTAACAAAGCTTGTGCCAAAGATAAAGCTAATCTAGTTTATTCTGTTTTTAAGAACACTTTGCTTTTGCGCTCTAAAAACTCCCAAACAAGTAATTGATTCTCCGATTCTAATAACGCGTCAAAATTCTCATCTGCTTCACAAAAATATACAAACTCATGTAGTTGCAGGTCTGGAATTTTAAGGTTTTTTGAAATAATAGAATCTGGATAATAAGCCAATAGTTGTGCTACCGCATTATTCTTTTCCTCTCTGATAATGCGATCTTTTAACATGTTCGTACGACCCGAAATTCTATTTAATAATTTATGTGTATTTATAGCAAAACCTAGCGGGAGAACTTTAATTATGGTGCCCCGATCTGCCTCCAATAATTTCCGCTCATTATAGGTCATTTTCACCACATGAGTATTGGGCAAACCTAAAGTAGAAGAACACACCACAGACTGCTTTAATCCGCGCGCATCTTTAGTTAAATCTCCTGATAAATTATAGGGCATCACCACCACTTCTTGCAATTCATTTTCAGCCTCTTCTAAAGGAACTAGAAGCCGCTTGCTTTCTAAAATAGCTTGGGTGATTATAATTTCTTTCTTTTTTAATTGTACGGACGAAAATACGACCGTATCCGATAAACGCACGGCTAGCGCAAAGAAGCCATAGTCATCTGTTATGGTAGCTTTCTTGGTAGAAACATTTTGCACATGAATGCCAGCTAATTCTAAATTTACTACCTGTACGTTCCCTCTAAAGTTACTTGATGGTCTTGTGCTTGAATCCCTATTGCTAGGAACAGCATCAGTACAACAAGATATTCTTTAGTGCTTTTTCTCACGGTTATAAGCTATTAATTTAAGGGGTTTCTAGGCTATTATTTTCCCGATACACTTTACTTTTTTTCCTAAGAAATTCCCATATTCTAATTTTATCATGGGTATCAACGATACTCGAAAACGAATCATCTACTTCACAGAAGTATAAAAAGTCATCAATCTTTAAAGCGGGAATTTTTAATTCCGTTACATAAAGGGTATCCGCATAAAAGGCTCTCACCCGTTCTGTTCGCGCATATTTTTCATCACGCTTTACACGGTCTTTGAGCATTTTGGTTCTACCCGTTATGGCATTAATTATCGGGTTTACAGGTATTAAACCACCACCTGTGGTAGCTTCATTAAGTTTACGCTCACCCTGTGTTTTTTTCTTCACGTATGCATTGGGCAATCCTAAGGTAGCAGCAACGACTACCGGTTCACTACGCATATCTTGAGCTAGGTTACCTGTCAAATTATAAGGCATGACTACTACCTCCTTCAATTCATTTAATGCAGGATCAAGGGTGATATAAATAGTTTTGCTGGTGAGAATCTCTGCGGTAACAATAATTTCTTTTCGTTGAAACTGAATAGCCGAAAAGACTAGAGTATCTTTTAAGCTTGCTGAAATTTTAAAAAATCCGTCAATATCGGTAATCGCTGCTTTTTTGGTAGAAACATTCAGCACATGCGTTGCGGCAACATCGCCATCAGCACTAGAAACTTTCCCTTCTATCTCTTTTGAAAAAACACCTTGTGCTTGCCCGTAAAAACTAGCTACAAAGCATATAAAAACAAGGGTATGTTTTAAATTTCTAATCAAAAGCTTAGGAATAAAAATTAATTAAAATTTATCATGAAATAAGGATCAATCTAAATCGTAGTTCTTTCGGTAAGCAACGCTTTTCTGTAGCATAAACTCCCAAATACTTAAGTTATCTTTCTCATCAAGTGCTGCAAATGAGGAATCTACCTCGCAGAAATACATAAAGTCATTAATCTTATCTGCAGGTATTTTCAATTGCTTTACATAGAGAGAATCATGGTAGGCTTTTCGGATAAACTCTGTACGCGAATATTTTGCTTCGCGGTCACTAATTAGACGCAGCCTTTTAGTTTCACCCGTCAAAGCATTAAGTGCATTTAGTAAAGGTCCTCCTGATCTTGCAGAAAAAGCTTTGCGCTCCGCTTGGCTCATTTTCTTTACAAAAGCATTAGGCAATCCTAAACTTGCTGCCGTCAAGGGCGGGTCAATTTCAATCCTATTCATATCTCTACCCAACTCACCGCTTAAATTAAAGGGCATAACAACCACTTCATCTAAGGCATTTAAAGAGGGCTCTAAATTAATATATAACGATTTACTGGTCAGCAGTTCTTTAGTCATAACCAGCTCTTTACGCTGAAATTGCACTGCCGAAAATACTAGTGTATCATTTAAACCTGCCGTAATGGTAAAAAAACCATCGATATCTGTAATTGCTGCTTTTTGTAGACTAATATTTAATACATGTGTAGCAGCCACGTCTCCATCTGCACTAGATACCCTACCTGCTATTTCTTTAGAACTAGTATCCTGTGCTTGCAAACTTGCAGCACAGATAAAAAAGCAGGCGCTATAGAGACTAGTTTTAATCATCTAGTCCTTCGCGAAAATCTTTACTTGCATTCACTAGGAAATCAATCAGCTCAAACTCATTGGTTTTTTTAAGTAGCGATTGTTCTGGCAAACGCGTATCACAATAGTATAAAAACTGCGTAATTTTATCTTGTGGTAATTGCAAATCGGACACAAAGAACTGATCATCATACACTTGACGCAGTACATCACTCACTTTTAATCTAGGCGCAGCTTCTGTAGTGGTACCATCTTCATTTTTAATTCCCTTTTTGATGGCTTTAAAAATGTTTACAAAATTGATTCCATTTTGCATACCACGCTCTTGATCAGACATGGCTATATTTTCTACTCTTGAAGTTTCATCTATACCATACTCGTATTTTTTAAACTCTTCATTCTTTACAATAAGAAATGCTTCTTGGTTTTCAGGACCTACTACGACCTCATCAAGTTCTGTTACTTTTTCATTTACCTCAACAACAAGTCTATTATTGGCGATAATTTCAGGAGTAATAATAACGCGTTTCATTTGGTAATTCAATGCTGTAAAAACAAGCTCATCGCCTACTTTAACATTTATACCAAATTCGCCATCCGTATTCGTAATTACTCCTAATTCGGTATTTACATTTATAACATTTTCATTTTGCACGTTACTATTGCGATACATTACTTTACCTCGCAAAAAGGTACGATCTTGGTCTTGCGCAAAACTTTGCGCTATTGAGAAAGTAAGTAAGCATATAAAAAGTATAATTTTTTTCATAAGGTTCTTTTATCTAAGAAATACGTAGTGTTAAAAACCTTACTCGTTTTCCAATATTGAACAAGGGTCGTATCATTATAAGTTAAAGTTAAGTATAAAGGAAATATAAGTTGCCCTCAAAAAAAAATAATGCACCATTAAACTTTTGTTAATTTAGCAGATCAAAAAATACTACAAATTGAAAAATTTACTACTTGCTAGCACGTCTACGCTTCACGGAGAACCATATTTGGCTTATCTTTTAGAAACCTTACAAGACTTTTATAAAAAGGTAACCACAGTTACCTTTATTCCCTACGCTAGACCAGGAGGCATTACACATGACGCATATACGGCTTTAGCTGCAAAAGCATTTGCTACGATAAATAAAAAAGTGGTGGGCTTGCACACCTACAAAGATCCCTTGAAAGGCATCCAAGAGGCAGAGGCTTTCTTTACAGGAGGTGGCAACACCTTTCTACTCGTGCAACAATTGCATGAACTCGGATTAATGAACCCGTTGAAAAACAAAATTTTGACAGGGGCACCGTATTTTGGCACCAGTGCAGGAAGCAATATTGCGGGTGTAAATATGCAAACCACCAACGATATGCCTATTGTATATCCTCCTAGTTTTGAAACATTAGGTCTAGTACCTTTTAATATCAATGCACATTATTTAGATCCAGACCCTACCAGTACTCATAATGGCGAAACTAGAGCCACTAGAATTAGGGAATTTCATTGCTTTAATACCACTCCCGTAGTAGGATTGCGCGAAGGAAGTTTCATTCATATTCAAGACAAAAATACTACACTTAAAGGAGCGTTCAAAGCGAGAATTTTCGAACAAAATAAAGCTCCGTATGAGGGAATAAACCTACACTTTTAATCATATTAACACAATAAAAACCTTGGTCATTTATAGAGCTATTCCTTAACTTTCAATCAGTTAAACTAGAGCAATTGCATTTCATCCCAAAAAAGTGGTGAAATCTTTATATAATTGTAGTTTTATCAAAATAACCCCTATTAAGTTCTTACACTTATGCGCAATTTTTATTTCAAAACAGTTGTAATTATAGCATTTCTATTTCTTGGATCAGGACAGCTTCAGGCCCAAGTAAAAATAGGAAACAACCCTCAAACCATAAACTCATCCTCCTTATTGGAACTAGAAAGTATTGACAAGGCTTTTGTTGTTTCTAGAGTTACCAATGCTCAAATGAATGCCATTACCCCTTTAGAAGGTGCCATGGTTTACAATACTGAGGAACAATGTATCCATTATTATGATGGCTTGCAGTGGATTAATATTTGTGAAGCATTTGGTGATACCTTAACGTTTACTAGTGAGGCATTAGAAAATCCTAATAATTTTGAATCCGTAAGTATCACTAAGACGACAGATACAAATTATAATTTTGAAGTAGGTTTATTAAATGCTTCCAACATTCAAGATGGCACCATCAGCACTACAAAATTAGTAGACGGCGCAGTTACGTTGAATAAGGTAGCTGATAATGCTGTAAACAACAGTAAAATTCAGAATGGAACGATACAACCTGGAAAGATGGCGGCTGGCTTACCTAATACCATTCTGCAAACTAACGCGAGTTCTTTCGTTGAATGGGCTCCTTTAAATGTAGATAATGTTACGGGAAAAGACCTTACGGCCGGAGATACTTCTGTTGTAGTTACTAACGGTCTTGGTGCTACACTCGTAGAATCTAATGTGCGCGTAGCAGATGCGGGAATCACCAATATTAAACTTGGTCCCGATGCTGTAACTACTGATAAGATCTTAAATGAAACCATACTTTCTGAAGATATTTTAGATGGCACTATAGCTGAAGTAGATGTGGCAGACGATGCCATTACGAATGCAAAACTTGCAGACGATGCGGTAAATACTTTAGAACTTACAGATGATGCCGTAACTACAGATAAGATAGGAACCGCAGGATCTACAGACGCCAATAGAATTTTAGGAACTGATATAAATGGAGACCCTGCATGGCAAGATGCCGCAGCCATAGCTACTAGCTTAGGTGAAGATGTTACCTCTACAAACGGTTCTATTACCGGTACTGCTACTGGTGCTGCTTTGGTCGCTATGGATTTAGAGATAAAAGCAGATGACCTTACTATAGAAGCAAATCCTGATAATGTTACTGGAATTCAAGTAAAAGATGACGGAATTACAAGTGCCAAAATTTTAGATGAAACTATCGGTTCTGAAGATATTTTAGACGGCAGCATTGCAAACGCAGATCTTTTAGATAGAACGATTACGCCTACCAAGTTAGCCGACGGTACAACAGCTGGTGAAATATTAAGATATGACGGTACGGACTGGGTGCTTGCCGACCAATCTACATTAGCAATAACAGAAGTGGATGGTATTATAGGTAACGAAGTTACTGGTGCTACAAACCCTACACTAACACTTAGTGGCGCAGGAACTAACATAGACCCTTTAACCTTAGCTGTCTCTGCCGATGGTATTACAGAAAATGAATTAGCGGATAATGCTGTGACTGAAGCTAAAATAAACCCTAGTACAACAGATGGGCAAATTTTAACCACAGTAGCAGGCTCAACGGTTTGGGCAACCCAAGCTTCTGAATTACCTACATTAACAGATGCACAAATTATTATATCTGATGGTACAGATGCAAATGCAAGAACCCTTGGCGGTGATGCCACTTTAGCAAATGACGGGACTCTTACGATTGCCGATGATGCTATTACTACAGTTAAAATTCTAGACGCTAATGTAACAGATGATAAATTGGATAAAGGAAATATATCTTTAACTGGTTTTGCTGTTCCAACGACTGACCTTTCTGTTGGAAGCGTTAAAATAACAGATGTGGCTGACCCGACTTTAGACCAAGATGCAGCAACTAAAATATATGTAGATACTCAAATTACGGGTTCTAATGCATTAGCTGATGCCAATATATTTATTGGCGATGCTGCTAACACAGCCCAAGCAAATACCCTTGGCGGTGATGCTACTTTAGCGAATGATGGGACACTTACTATTGCTGATGACGCCATTACAACAGTTAAAATTTTAGACGCCAACGTAACAGATGACAAACTAGATAAAGGAAATATATCTTTAACTGGTTTTGCTGTTCCAACGGCCGACCTTTCTGTTGGGAGCGTTAAAATAACAGATGTTGCTGACCCAACTTTAGACCAAGATGCAGCAACTAAAATATATGTAGATACTCAAATTACGGGTTCTAATGCATTAGCTGATGCCAATATATTTATTGGTGATGCTGCTAACACAGCCCAAGCAAATACCCTTGGCGGTGATGCTACTTTAGCGAATGATGGGACACTTACTATTGCTGATGACGCCATTACAACAGTTAAAATTTTAGACGCCAACGTAACAGATGACAAACTAGATAAAGGAAATATATCTTTAACTGGTTTTGCTGTTCCAACGGCCGACCTTTCTGTTGGAAGCGTTAAAATAACAGATGTGGCTGACCCAACTTTAGACCAAGATGCGGCAACTAAAAGATATGTAGATACTCAAATTACAGGTTCCAATGTCTTAGCTGATGCCACTATATTTATTGGTGATGCTGCTAACACAGCCCAAGCAATTACCCTTGGCGGTGATGCTACTTTAGCGAATGATGGGACACTTACTATTGCTGATGACGCCATTACAACAGTTAAAATTGCTAACAATACAGTTACTTCTGCTAAAATAATTGATGCTGCTGTTTCTTCTAATAAAATTTTAGACGGTACTATTGTTAATGCTGATGTAAATGCAGGAGCTGCGATAGCTGGCTCAAAAATTAACCCAGTATTTACAGATGCCATCTCTACAACAGGAACATTAACCACAGCAGGTACGGCAACTATTGGTGCAAATACAATTACCAGTGTAGACGGTACCGCTGGACAAATATTAACAACAGATGGCGCAGGTGTTGCTACTTGGGCAGATGCAGCTGTAAATAACTTAAGCTCTAGTAATTTAGTTCAAACCGCTAGTGAAGACAGAACCTACGATTTAAATGGCTCTGATTTATTCTTCATAGGCACAGGTAGTGTGGCAATTGGGCCAGATGCTCCTGGAACAAACAAACTGAGAGTTGATGGAACCACTAGAACTTCAGGCTTAAACAATTCACCGGGAACTACAGGCCAACCTTCATACAGATTCACAGATGATTCGGACACAGGTATGTACCGTGACGCCGCTGACCAATTAGCTTTGGGAACAGGTGGTACCGAAGCACTTAGAATAATAGCGAATCAGAATGTAGGTATTGGTACGGCTACTCCTAATGAAAGTTTACACGTTGCAAACAACATGCAATTAGACGGCAGCTTTAAAGATAAAGATGGCGATACAGGAACTAACGGTCAAGTATTAACCTCTACCGCAACAGGAACAGATTGGCAAACAGTGCCAACTATTGCAGCAATTGGGATGGTGAACAGAACTGCAAATCCTGCAATTACGTCGCAACCTTTTAAACTAAGTGGCGCTACGGTAACCTTAATTTCAATTGGTGTTTATGAGATTGCTTTCAACTCAGCTAGACCAGATGAATTTTATAATATTCAATTAACACTATTAGGAAGTGGAGGCAATACCATCAGGGTAAGAGCCACCAATTCTGATCCAATTACTGGAGATTTACCTAATATAGATAGGTTTTTTGTTGAAACATTTGACAGTGCTGGAAATCCTGCAAATGCAGCTTTTCATTTCACTGTAACAGACTTTTAATATGAAGTACTTACACTACATCCTATTCTTATTTGTTGGTCTGGCAAGTCATGCACAAACGGCATTAAACCATACCGGTGGCATGCAATTGCATGATGGCGCCGAAGTGGGTTTCCATACCAACTTTATCAATAATGCGCCCTTTGATCAAAACTTAGGTTTGGTAGGTTTTTACGGTTCCCGTTTTTTAAATATCCAAGGAACAGTTTCTCCGATCTTTTATGACTTTGAAATATTTGCAAGCAGTGGCGTTACCTTAAATATTGCAGCCAACGCCACCAACAACGTAAATTTTGTTGCTGGTGATATCATGACTCAAAAATCATTAGAAGATATCTATTTTGGACTCTTAGACAATGCCATGCACAATGGCGAGAGCAATATGTCTAAAATAAACGGGTATGCTTTAATCACGAATCAACAAACCTATCAGTTTCCTATTGGAGACGAGTTTCAATTGCGTCCATTAATTTTAAATAGCAATAGCGTAAACTTAACCGCAAAATGCGCATACTTTTTTGAGAACCCGAATGCACCCTTATCGTTCACACAAACGTTTGACACAGGTGATAAAGACCGACAATTAAGCTTAATTAATACGCAAGAATTTTGGCGTTTAGAAAGTAGCGTCCCTTCTACGGTTACCATTTCTTGGAATAGCAGAAGTGCCATAAACACCTTAACAGAAGTTATTGAGAACTTATTGGTTGTAGGCTGGAACAAAGCTGAAGAAAAATGGGATATTCTCGGCAATACTGTAGTAAGTGGTGATAGTGAAAATGGAATTATTACCTCTGAAGAATTTCTACCGGATGACTATGAGATTATTACTATTGGTAGTTTATTAGTACCACAAGATCGCTTGACTATTGATAATTTCTATCTATCCCCCAATGGCGATGGTATTAATGATGTACTAGTCATAGAAGAGTTAGAATTATCTAGTCAGAATGAATTAAAACTATATGATCGTAATGGTCTTCTAGTCTTTAGACAAGAAAATTACACTAATGAATTTGCTGGAATTTCTAATATAGATAATAATGTTATTCAAAGAGATGCAGGCCTACCCTCAGGCATCTACTTCTACATTGTAAATATGTATGATCTAGGCTACGAGTTTCAAGGCTTTTTATACTTAGCACAGCCTACTTATTAGAAATTTTGAATGAATACGGAGCTAATTTAGAAAATTTAACATATAAATTCTTACTAACTACAAAGAATTCCTAAGGCTTGGGAGTGCACTATAATAAAGCGATTTAAAAATATAAGTAAGATTAATCTTACCTATATTGTAATCTATATTCTCACACGTATACCGTGTATTTTCTAAGTTTCACAACAATTTGTTTGACTTAATGGACTGTGGTTTCTAACTTTACGGAAACACACACCATTATTGTTATGAAAATTACATTCCCCCTAGCTGTACTGCTGCTTACCATTGGCATGTCTTACGGCCAAGTAAAAGTAGGAGATAATATTAATAGTATAGACTCCAATTCTATCCTTGAGTTAGAAAGCAATTCTAAAGTTTTAGTAGTCACTCGTATCACAAACGCGCAGATGAATGCTATAACCCCTATCAATGGGGCGCTAGCTTACAACACTGATGAAGATTGCCTATATCAATACAGAAATAATACATGGACTAGCCTATGTGTTGATATTACTGGCGGCCAAACAATCACCACCATTACAGATAATAATGATGGTACGTTCACCTATACCAATGAAGCAGGTATTGACTTAAATATCGAAAAGGCTAAACTAGATGACAATGGTAATGGCACCTACACCTTCAGCAATAGCACTACTACTCTTTTAATAGACACAGCTGCAGATAGCAATAGTTATAACAATAGTATTTCAGGTATTACCGCATCAAATGTACAGGACGCTATTGACTTCATAAAAACGGAAACTGACAATGCCATTGCAGCTTTGCAAAATGATATCAATACAAACATCACCAATTTCACCAGCTTATTGGATGACAAAGAAGATACCGCCAATAAATCTACGGATGGCACTTTAGCGGATAATTCTGATGTAGACTTCCCTACGGAGCAGGCTGTAAAGACCTATGTAGATGCACAAGTAGGTGCCGTCAATCAAGATGATGATATTACCGCTGCTACTTTAGATGCCGCAACAAATATCTTAACTATTGAAGAAGGTACCGCTACTTCCATAGATGTGAACCTATCCAGTTTAGAAGAATCAGCAGACATCACTGCAAATACAACATTAATAAATAACGAAGTCACTAGAGCTACCCTTGCCGAAACAGCAAATGCAGACGACATTACAGATTTACAAACCGACAAAGAAGATACGGCGAACAAATCTACAGATATTACCTTATCTGATCCTACCAACGTTGAATTTCCAACGGAACTAGCGGTGAAAACCTATGTAGACACCCAAGTAGATGCCGTAAACACACTAGCAGATGGTGCTATTTATTTAGGCGATGGGACCAATACAGCCCAAGAGGTCATTATAAGTGGTGATGCTTCTATTGACAATACAGGAATCATCACTATTTCTGATGATGCAGTAAACGCAACTAATTTAAATCCTGATGTTGCAGGAATTGGTCTTTCTCAAAATGCAGCAACTGGGGCCCTTGAGGTAGATGCCTTGGAGGTATCTGATGTAATTGCAGGAAATAGAATTGCAACGATTACTGAAACAAATGGTACCTCTGTAGAAATTGATGAAAGCATTACATCACTCTCTGTGCAAGCCGGAGCCGAATCTACCTTACGTTTTACGAATGAAGCTGGTGGTTTTAATGACATCCCTAATATTGTTCGAAGTGTTAATGGAGTAACACCGGCTTCCAACGGTAATGTAGCCGTAATTCTTTCAAGTACTTCTACAGGTATTGAATTAGATAGACCCGCAACCGCGGTAGATTCTGATATCTATATTGTGTCGGGAGAAGTCGCACCAAACGCAGACCGGAATGGCGTAGCCTTTATTTATGATGATTTAAATGGCTGGCAAGAGGTTACTACTGATTTATCAACTAGTGATGCCCGTTATGTAAATGCTAATGGTGATGCTATGGTAGGGCCCTTAGCAATGGGAAACTACAACATTACTAATCTAAGCGATCCTGCAAATGCGCAAGATGCAGCAACAAAAAATTATGTAGATACCGAACTATTAGCTATTGAACAAGATGATGATATTACCGCTGCCACGTTAGACGCTGCAACAAACATCTTAACGATTGAAGAAGGGGTCGCTACATCTATAGATGTCAACCTATCCAGTTTAGAAGAATCAGCAGACATCACTGCAAATACAATAGCGATAACCAACGAAGTTACCAGAGCAACAGCCGCTGAAACTGCAAACGCCGATGATATAACAGATCTACAGGCAGACAAAGAAGACACGGCAAATAAATCTACCGACGTCACTTTAGCAGATGCAACAAACGTATTGTTCCCAACAGAATTAGCTGTAAAAACGTATGTAGACAATCAAATAGGCAACGTCAATCAAGATGATGATATCACCGCTGCTACTTTAGACGCCTCCACAAACATCTTAACTATTGAAGAAGGTACCGCTACATCTATAGATGTGAACCTATCCAGTTTAGAAGAATCAGCAGACATCACTGCAAACACAACAGCGATAACCGACGAAGTTACCAGAGCAACAGCCGCTGAAACAGTAAACGCCGATGACATTACAGATCTACAGGCAGACAAAGAAGACACGGCAAACAAATCTACCGACGTCACTTTAGCAGATGCAACAAACGTATTATTCCCAACAGAATTAGCTGTAAAAACGTATGTAGACAATCAAATAGGCAACGTCAATCAAGATGATGATATCACCGCTGCTACTTTAGATGCTGGAACAAACATCTTAACTATTGAAGAAGGTACCGCTACATCTATAGATGTGAACCTATCCAGTTTAGAAGAATCAGCAGACGTCACTGCAAATACAACAGCGATAACCAACGAAGTTACCAGAGCAACAGCCGCAGAAACGGCAAACGCCGATGATATTACAGATCTACAGGCAAACAAAGAAAACACAGCAAACAAATCTACCGACGTCACTTTGGGCGATGCAACCAACGTATTGTTCCCAACAGAATTAGCTGTAAAAACGTATGTAGACAATCAAATAGGCAACGTCAATCAAGATGATGATATTACCGCTGCTACTTTAGACGCCTCCACAAACATCTTAACTATTGAAGAAGGTACCGCTACATCTATAGATGTGAACCTATCCAGTTTAGAAGAATCAGCAGACATCACTGCAAATACAACATTAATAAATAACGAAGCCACTAGAGCAATAGCTGCGGAAACTGCAAACGCAAGTGCTATCAGCGATGAAGAAATAAGAGCAACAGCCGCTGAAACTGCAAACGCCGATGACATTACAGATCTACAGGCAGACAAAGAAGACACGGCAAACAAATCTACCGACGTCACTTTAGCAGATGCAACCAACGTATTATTCCCAACAGAATTAGCTGTAAAAACGTATGTAGACAATCAAATAGGCAACGTCAATCAAGATGATGATATTACCGCTGCTACTTTAGATGCTGGAACAAACATCTTAACTATTGAAGAAGGTACCGCTACATCTATAGATGTCAACCTTTCTGATTTAGATGACTCTGCTGCCATAGCAACTGAAACGGCAAGAGCAATAGCTGCGGAAACTGCAAACGCAAGTGCTATCAGCGATGAAGAAATAAGAGCAACAGCCGCTGAAACTGCAAACGCCGATAACATTACAGATCTACAGGCAGACAAAGAAGACACGGCAAACAAATCTACCGACGTCACTTTAGCAGATGCAACCAACGTATTATTCCCAACAGAATTAGCTGTAAAAACGTATGTGGACAATCAATTTAATTTAATTAGACAAGACGACGATATTACATCAGCCGTTTTAAATGGTTCTAGTCAATTAACCATTTTTGAAGGGACTTCGGCGGTGACTGTTAATTTATCCGATTTAGAAGAATCTACTGCTATTGCTACAAATACCACCGCAATAACAAATGAAGAAATTAGAGCCACGGCAGCAGAAACAGCTAACGCAGATGCCATTAGCGACGAGGAAACCAGAGCTACAGCGGCAGAAACAGCAAACGCCAGTGACATTTCGACTCTACAAACTGATAAAGAAGATACAGCTAACAAATCTACTGACGGTACTTTAATTACCAATTCAGACACACTTTTTCCAACAGAACAAGCGGTTAAAACCTATGTAGACAATCAAATATCTACCGTAAATACTTTAAGTAATGGCAACATTTTTATGGGAGACGGGTCTAATACAGCTCAAGAAGTAACCGTAAATGGTGATGCAATACTGAGTAACACAGGTTTATTAACTATTCAAAATGATGTAATTACCGCTGCCAAAATAAACTCAGATGTAGCCGGCACGGGACTTTCCCAAAATGCAACTACAGGAGCGTTAGAAGTTGATGCTTTGAGTGTAACCAATGTAATTGCAGGAAATAGAATTGCAACAATTACAGAAACCAATGGTACTAGTGTTGAAATTGATGAAACCATAACCTCATTAAGTGTAGCTCCTGGAGATGATAGTATTCTTCGTTTTACCAATGAAGCTGGTGGCTTTAATGATATCGCCAGTATGGTAAGAACAGTGAATGGCGTAGCTCCTGCTTCTAATGGTAATGTTGCTGTAATTTTATCAAGTACTAGTACAGGTCTAGAGGCCAATATACCTACTACTGCCGTAGATTCTGATATTTATATTGTTTCTGGGGAAGTAGCTCCAAATGCAGATCGTAATGGTGTAGCCTTTATTTTTGATGATATGACAGGGTGGCAAGAAGTTACCACAGATTTATCTTCAAACGATGCGCGTTATGTAAATGCAAACGGCGATGCAATGGTAGGACCTTTAGCCATGGGAAATTTCAATATTACTAATTTAAATGATCCTACCAATGCTCAAGATGCAGCAACAAAAAACTATGTAGACAATTTATCTAGTGGCGCTATTACCTCTACTGATATAGAGGTAGCAGGCGGGACCAATGCAACCTTTACGAATGTAGGTTTAACTATTGCAGATAATGCTATTACGACGGCAAAAATTGCTAATGGCGAAATAACTACAGATGATTTAGCTACAGCTGCTGTAACAACTGTTAATATTACTGATGCCAATGTAACGACCTCCAAAATTGCACCAGGAAGTAACAACCAATCCTTAATTACAGACAATACAGGTACCGTTACTTGGGTAGATGCAGATGCTTTGAACCATACAGGTACAGAAGGATCTTTATTCTTTGCTGCTGCGTCAGGAGCCCCTACAGAAGATAACAATCAACTCTTTTGGGATAGTAGTAATGATAGATTGGGAATTGGAACGAATACACCAACCCATAAATTACAGGTAAGCGGACAGGTAAGGGCTACTTCATTTGCTAATGCTGATGGAACCGCTAATGCTCCATCGTATCGTTTTAATGATGATGCAAATACGGGTATGTTCAGAGCTGCTGCAGATCAATTAGGTTTCTCTACCGGGAGTATCGAAGCAATAAGAATTGATGCTTCTCAGAATGTAGGTATTGGAACTTCAACTCCAGACGAAAGTTTACATATTGCTAATAACATGCGATTAGATGGATCTTTTGAGGACAAGGATGGGGATGCAGGAACTGCGGGACAAGTATTGAGTACTACGGCAACAGGAACTGATTGGGTAGACCCTGCTCCTGCTGCAACCGTAAGTACAGATGCAAACAACAGCGTTTCAATAGGGACAGATTCAGGAATATTTTACGAAAGTCCAATTAAAGCATTTGGTAAAATTGCAACGGATGGTACAATTTTAAAAGCAACAACAGGAATTACCATAACGAAACTTACAGGAGAAGGACACTACCAAGTGAACTTACCAGCAGGAACGACCTCCGATTCTAATTACATCATACAACTATCACAACCAGGTCGTGGTGGAGACGGCAACGATGACCCTGGAATTGCCTACACCAACCAGACTACAAATACCTTTGAAGTTATCATGGGAGATAATGATAATGGCGGGACAGATAGAGCTAGATATGATTCTGAATTTATGTTTACAATCTTAGACTTCTAGAAATAACACCATGATTATGAAACAAAACATAGTAGTATTTTTAGGTGGCTTGTTACTCGGTATTGCACCTAGTAACGCTCAAGAACAAACTCAAAATTTTGGAAGCTTAAAAATTCATGAAGAAGGAAGTTTAGGCTTTCATGACGATTTAATAAACAATGGATCTTTTGACGAAAATGCTGGCTTAGTCGGCTTTTACAATACAAGCGACCTTACCATTTCTGGAGCTTTTAGACCTATTTTTAAAGATGCTGAAATAGTGGTTACTAATCATTTAAATTTAGAAATTGGAGTGGGTATTTCAAACAATAGTAATTTTATTATTGGCAACATAGTAACACCAAGAAATCAATTAGCGATTACCTTAGATTATATCAATGATGCTTTTTATACTGGCGAGACGGAGCAAACCAAAGTAGATGGTTATGCGGGATTAACCAACAAACAAAATTTTCTATTCCCAACCGGAATTATAGATAAGTTACGCCCCATAGAATTAAGATCTAGTAGCGTAAATGCTCTGGCAAAAGCCGCCTATTTCTATGAAGACCCAAATGTACCTTCTACCTTTACCACAAGTTTTGATACGGATCAAAAAAGTGATATTTTATTACGCATTAGCAGTTATGAATATTGGGATTTAGATAGTGATATCCTTTCAAATGTTATTCTTACTTGGGATTTAGACAGCTCTATTCCTAATATTGTTGACAGAATTGAAGACTTAAGAGTCGTAGGATGGGACAAAACCGAGGGTATTTGGGTAGATTTAGGAAATACTAATCTTTCAGGAGATTTTACATCAGGAAGCATTACTTCTGCCACATTTTTACCGAACGCGTATGAGGTAATTACTTTTGGAGAAAGTCTCAGTACAGAAAGTATCACTTTAGACAACTATATCCTTACACCCAACAATGATGGTGTAAATGATTACTTAGTTATTGATGCCGTTGCTCTTTCACCTAATAATAAAATAGAAATTTATAACCGGTGGGGGCGCATTGTATATACCGTAGAAAATTATAAAAACCTATTTGACGGTACTGCTAATAACCAATTTACTATCAGTAAGAACAAAGGACTCCCTGATGGAATCTATTTTTACGTTGTAAAATTATTTGATATTGAAGTTACCCACCAGGGATATCTTTACTTAAATAATTAATTTTAGGGTATTGAAATAAGAACTTGTATCTTTAAATTAGCATTCCTAAAAGACAATAATGGGTAAAAATACCGTTACTACTTTAGTACCTAAATTGATAACAGCAGAAGAAACTTATCCGGTACGTCATCCCGTTTTAAGAAAAGGGAGGTCTATTGCTACTTGTATATTAGTTGGGGATGAATTGTCAGATACATTTCATATAGGCGGATTTTTAGAAGATAAGCTGGTAGCCGTTGCATCATTTTACAATGCAAACCACGCAGATCACAAGTTTACTGAGGCTGCACAATTAAGAGGAATGGCTGTTTTACACGAATACCACGGTCATGGTTTTGGCAAGCAGTTATTACTATACGGAGAAGAACTATTAAAGAAAAAAGAAAAAACTACCGTTTGGATGAATGCAAGAGTTTCGGCTGTTGGGTTCTACACCAATCTAGGATATCATAAAGTTGGTCCGATATTTGAAATACCCTTAGTAGGGGAACATTACGTAATGTTTAAAAAAATATAGAAATGCAGAGAAGATCATTTATAAAAAAAACCACAGTATCAGGCCTTGCTTTAGCATTAGTGCCTTCCATTACGCTTGCTCAAGATAAAGATGTAGAATATTCTATTTTAGAATTAATGGGCAAAAGTGATGTAAAACTGTACGGCAAAGGCATTAACTTAAGAAAAGAAGCTCATAACGCCTTTATAGAAATGAAAAGAGCTGCTTATACGGGCGGTATCGATTTAAAAATTGTTTCTAGCTACCGTAGTTTTGATCGCCAGCAAGTAATTTTCGAAAACAAGTTTATCAAGTACACGGATGCTGGTATGACGCCGCTTGACGCAATATCTAAAATTATAGAATATTCAACGATTCCAGGAACAAGCAGACACCATTGGGGTACAGACATTGATGTAATTGATGGCTACCAAAAAGTAAGCGGAGATGTTTTAGTTCCCTCAAAGTACGGCGAAGGTCAGCCTTTTGCAGATTTTAAAAAGTGGATGGATGAAAATTCAGAGAAATTTGGTTTTTATTTGGTCTATACCGATGATAAAAAAAGAAGAGGATTTAAATATGAGCCTTGGCATTATAGCTACGCCCCTATTTCGATACCTATGTTAGAAACTTTCCGTAGTAAAAATTTACTCCAAATTTATAAAGATGAGGATTTTCTTGGAAGCGAACATTTCACCTCTGGGTTCCTAAGAACGTACATAACAGATAATGTCTTAGACATAAATTCTAAACTTCTTTAGACTTAAGGTAACTTATAATAATTACTAAAACACTAACCATGAAAAGAGGTAATTGGAAAATTAGAATATTCATAGGCCTAGCCATTGTAGCCTTTGCGTTTATAAAAAAATGCAGTAATACAGAAGAGAATCCATATACAGGTAGAGAGCAACACATTACAATGACTTCCGATCAAGAAATTGCCATTGGATTACAAAGCGCACCAGGAATGGCGCAACAACATGGTGGCTTATACCCTGATGAAAAATTACAAGCCTTTGTCAAAAAAGTAGGAAACCGCTTGGTGAATAATAGTATTGCTAAAGACACCCCTTATCAGTATGACTTTCACTTGCTTGCTGATGATCAGACCATAAATGCTTTTGCTTTACCTGGAGGACAATGTTTTATTACCTACGCCTTGTTTTCACAATTAAATGAAGCACAACTTGCTGGTGTTATGGGGCATGAAATTGGTCATGTAATTGGCCGTCATTCCGCAGAACGTATTGCAGATTCTCAGACTTGGCAAACCGCCACAATGGGTGCAACTGTGGGTGCGGGAGACATGGGGAGTATTGTGGGGAGTATTGGACAAAACACGTTACTAAAGAACGGAAGAAATGACGAACTAGAAAGTGATGAATTAGGCGTACTTTTTATGATTAAAGCAGGTTATGACCCTTACGAAATGATAAAAGTAATGGAAATTCTAAAAGCTGCTGGCGGCCCAAACCGTGTTCCTGAATTTCAAAGCACACACCCTGATCCAGCCAATAGAATTGAAAAGATAAAAGCGGCTATTGAAAAATACCAAGAATAAGAATAGTGCATTTCATCTAATATATGTAAAGAACAACGCATTTGTGCAATATTTTATTAGCTTTGTAAAACCCAAACTTTTACACTACGCTTAATCCTTATAGCTTTGATTTATAAACATTTAAATGAAACTATATGGGTACACTATTACATTTCAGAAATGTTTACTTAGAAGCTTTTGAAAATTGTAGACCTATATTTATTGTAGTTTTACTGAAGATCTATTCATTATTCTCTGTATTAATGATCTCTATGGCCCTTTATGCATTTGCATATCGTGCAATTAACGGATTCAGATTTTAAAAAGCAGCTCTTTTACTTGAACACTAGAAGAAGTAAACTTAAAAAAAGCCCTCTAAAATTAGATTTTAGAGGGCTTTTTAATTTTCTAGAAATTGAGCTGTATGCTATTTCTTTCTAGAATGCGCTTCAATTACTTCTAAAGCATCAATAGCTCCAGATTGCTCTGCATGTTTTTTAATACTTCTACCTCTGTCACATTTCACCGTAATATCCGCTCCGTTTTCAATAAGCACTTCTAAAATATCAGCGCGATTGTAACGTGCTGCAAAAATAGCAGGAGTCATTCCTAATGATTTTTCGTTTACATCTTCCCCTAAAGAAATCATGCTTTTAACGGTTTGAATATCTCCCTTTAAAATAGCATTACAAAAAGAACTTAATCCTGTTATTTTTTTAATGTGGATAGTTGTCTCTGGAGAAGATTTTAAGAGGGTTTCAGCTTTAACGTTTGTACTAATTAATGTAAGACCTAGAACTGCAATTACGAATGATTTTTTCATGATGTTGATTTTTTGATATTGATGAGTGTATATTTTGATTATATTGAAAAGACGACATCAAATAGAAATTGTTTCACCTCAAAAGCCTAAATAACAATTATTTAACATTTCAACATTTTTAAAGCTCTTCCTTTTAGACAATTTTAACAGTGTAAAAAGAAGCTTTATTTTCTAGTATATACTAGCATTTCATCTTATTTTTGAGGTAACAAATAATTAGTCCGATGAATAAGAAAGTAATATTAATGATTTTGGATGGATGGGGTAAATCTCCCAATCCAAAAGTTTCAGCTGTAGATAATGCAAACACTCCTTTTATAGACCGTATTCAGAAAGAATATTCCAATGCGAACTTACTTACTGACGGTATGAACGTTGGTCTTCCTGAGGGACAAATGGGGAATAGCGAAGTTGGTCATATGAATTTAGGTGCAGGTAGAATTGTATACCAAGATTTAGCCAAAATAAATAAAGCGGTAAAAGAAGATACGCTTAAGGATGAAAAAGTATTAAAGGAAGCTTTTTTATACGCAAAAGAAAACAACAAGCCTGTGCATTTCGTAGGTCTTTTAAGTGATGGTGGTGTTCATAGCCATACCTCACATTTGAAAGGATTGATAAAAGCGAGTGAAGCCTATAAACTTGACAAGGTATTTATCCACGCTTTTACAGACGGTAGAGATGTAGATCCAAAAAGTGGAAAAGGATATGTTACTGCTATCAATGAATTTTGTGCAGACAAAAAAGCAAAGATAGCGACGGTTATCGGCCGTTATTACGCAATGGACAGAGATAAACGTTGGGAGCGTATTAAATTAGCTTATGACCTTTTAGTTAACAATACCGGTACTAAAACCAATGATATAGCGGCAGAATTGCAAAAAAATTATGATGCTGATGTTACGGATGAGTTTATCAAGCCAATAGTAGCTACCAACGCAGATCTTACGCCAATTGCTAAAATTGAAAATGGTGATGTTTTAATCTTTTTTAACTTTAGAACAGACCGTGGTCGCGAACTTACCGAAGTATTAAGTCAAGTAGATATGCATGAACAAAATATGCACAAGCTAGATTTATACTATGTAACTATGACCAACTACAATGATGCTTACAAAAACATTCATGTAGTGTATGATAAAGATAATATTGAAAAGACTTTAGGTGAGGTTTTATCTGAAGCTGGTAAAAAGCAAATTAGAATTGCTGAAACCGAAAAATACCCACATGTAACATTTTTCTTTAATGGAGGTCGTGAAACACCTTTTGAAGGAGAAGAAAGGTTACTTTGTCCATCTCCTAAAGTTGCCACTTATGATCTTCAACCAGAAATGAGCGCCTATGAAATTAGAGATGCTATTATTCCAGAATTGGAAAAAGGTGATGCTGATTTTGTGTGTTTGAATTTTGCTAACCCTGATATGGTTGGTCATACGGGAGTTATGAAAGCTGCTATTAAAGCTTGTGAGGTAGTAGACAGTTGTGCAGAAGCAGTGGTTACCGCTGGTTTAAAAAACGGATATTCCAGTATTGTTATAGCAGACCATGGAAACTGCGAAACTATGATTAACCCTGATGGCAGTCCTAACACCGCACACACCACCAATCCTGTTCCATTAATATTAGTAGATAAAGATCATATTAAAATTAGTGATGGTGTTTTAGGAGATATTGCTCCTACAATTTTAAAACTAATGGGTGTTGCACAACCTGCAGTAATGACCCAGAAACCATTGGTATAAAATGTACCAAAAAATGTATATTTGCAATCTATGATTATAGTAAAAACTACAGAAGAAATAGAATTAATGCGCGAAAGCGCATTAATCGTTTCAAAGACCTTAGGAATGCTTGCCAGTGAAGTAAAACCTGGTGTTACAACCTTACAGTTAGATGCTTTAGCAGAAACTTTTATTCGCGACCATGGTGCTGTTCCGGGATTTTTGGGCTTATATGATTTTCCAAATTCTCTTTGCATGAGCCCTAATGCTCAAATTGTTCATGGTATACCAAACAATACGCCATTAGAAGAAGGTGATATTATATCTATTGACTGTGGTGCCTTTAAAAATGATTTTCATGGAGACCATGCCTATACTTTTGAAGTAGGTGAAGTAGCTCCAGAAACAAAAAAATTATTAGACATTACCAAAGCATCACTTTATGTAGGTATCCGAGAATTTAAAGCAGGTAATCGCGTAGGCGATGTTGGTTATGCTATTCAAAAATTTACGGAAGATCACGGGTATGGTGTAGTACGAGAATTAGTTGGGCACGGCTTAGGTCGTAAAATGCACGAAGATCCAGAAATGCCAAACTATGGCAAAAGAGGACGTGGTAAAAAGTTTGTGGAAGGAATGGTTGTCGCTATTGAGCCTATGACAAATTTAGGCACACATAGAATAAAACAACTGAAAGATGGTTGGACTATATTAACGGCCGATGGAAAACCAAGTGCACATTTTGAACATGATATTGCGTTAGTAAACGGAAAGCCTGAGCTTTTATCTACCTTCAAATATATTTACGAGGCTTTAGGTATTGAAAGCAACGAAGAAGATGAGTTTAGACAAGTAAAAATCTAAACGCATTAAATAATAGCAGCGTCACCTACATTTTCACTGGCGAAAACCCCATAAATTCGTGTCAAAAATTTTCAAGTTTATTTTAAATACCATACCAAGACCAATACTTATTAAATTAAGTTATTTGGCGCGACCTGTTTTGGCTTTTTCCATGAAAGGTGATACGTATATAGATCCTATTGATGGAAAAAGTTTTAAGCGTTTTTTACCTTATGGTTACGAAAGTCCTAGGGAAAATGTATTATCGCCCTCTACGTTATCATTAGAACGTCATAGACTCTTATGGCTGTATTTAAAGAATGAAACAGATTTCTTTACTAAAAAGTATAAGGTTTTACATTTTGCTCCAGAACAAGCGTTTTACAAGCGTTTTAGAGCCTTAGAAAATTTAAACTATACCACCACAGATTTAGACTCACCTCTTGCCGACATAAAAGCAGATATCTGTGACCTTCCATTTGCCGATAATAGTTTTGATATCATTTTTTGCAACCACGTATTAGAACATATTCCTGATGACACCAAGGCCATGGAAGAAATCTACAGGATATTAAAACCTAACGGATGGGCTGTTCTACAAATACCGCAAGATTTAAAAAGAGCCACTACTTTTGAAGATAACACGATAACCGACCGAAAAGAGCGTGCAAAAATATTTGGTCAATACGACCATGTTAGAATATACGGCCGTGATTATTTCACCAAATTAAGGGAAATAGGATTTCATGTAGAAGAGGTAGATTATACCTTAAAACTAGCACCTGAAACCATCGACAAGTATCGCTTAGCTAAAGGAGAAATTCTACCTGTAGTTAGAAAACTTATTTAACATAGAGTTTTTCAAAACCTTTAGTTACAAATTGTTTCACTTCACCTTTACCATCAATATATAAGATTAGCGCTTCAAAGCCTTCTCTATCTATAATTAAGCTTGTAGACTTCTCTAAATCCATCGCCATAAAAGCAGTGGCATACGCATCTGCTTCCGCACAGGTTGGCCCTAAAATAGTTACACCCAAAACATTAGAATTCTTAGTATATCCGGTAATAGGATCAACAGTATGCACATACTTTACACCCGTTAAAGGATCCTCTCTAAAGTGCCTGTAATTACCCGATGAAGCGAGACCTTTATTCGTTAGTTTTATTTTAGCAATAGGAGTAGAACGATCATTTGCTTGAGGATCATCAATACCCACGACAAAATCTTTATTTTTAATCTTATTCACACCTTTAGCCACTAATTCCCCTCCTACTTCTACCAAGTAATTATTAATTCCTTTTGCATCAAGCAAAGCCCCTAAGCGATCTACCGCGTAGCCTTTAGCAATCGCATTAAAATCAAAAATAATACTTGGGTTCATTTTAGAAATGGTATTATCTTCATTCAACCTTACTTTACCAAATCCAACAAAATTCAACAAGCTATCTACCCTAGCGCTATCAAGTTCAATTTGCTGTCCAGGACCAAACCCCCAAGAGTTTACTAAAACCCCCACGGTAGGATCAAAATAGCCCTCTGTACGCGCATTAATCTCTTTTGACAGATTAAATACATCCTGAAACATTTCATCAACTACTACCGTACTGTCTCCACGGTTAATTTTTGAAATATCTGAATCCGGGATATAGGTAGACATGGAGTGATTCATGGCAGCGAAAACCGAATCAATTTCTTTTTCTAAGTTCAGCTCATCGGTATCATAAAATAAAATGGAATAGGTAGTTCCTAATGCTGCACCAGTATGTCTATTTTCAACAAAAACATCACCACAAGAATTTAAAAAAAGGCTTATTGCCACTATCCCAATACTTGCAGGCACTCTAAATTTTAACAAGTCCATCATAATCAACTATGTAATCTTCATTTAAATAAACGGGTAAGTTATGATCTTTAGCATTTACCAAACCAACACCAGCGTAATAGGTTAACGCCTCAAACTTCTCTGCATGATTTTTCATTTTTGTCAAAGTATTCATATCCAAATCATTAGGATCATTAGGATATGCTATAGCCTTAACGACTACAAAATGAAGTACTTTTTCTTTAAGACAAACAAACTGCGGATTTTTTTTGAGTGTACTGTTTACTGATAAAAACTCAAAACCATCTGCTTCTAAATGTTTACCCACAATATTCATAGCTAAGTTATGTAATTCTTGTTCAGAAAGCGTCGTCATAGGAAAGTTTAGAAATAAAAAAACCGATATAAAAATATCGGTTTTTAGTATAAATAAAAATATTATTAGCTGTTTGTTAAGGTTTATCCGCCAAAATCATCGAACCTAATGTGCTCATCTGGAATACCAAAATCTTCACCCATTTTTTGAACAGCTTTGTTCATCAATGGAGGACCACAGAAATAAAGCTCAATATCTTCTGGAGACTCATGTTTAGATAAATAATTATCAATAACACAGTTGTGAATGAACCCGACAAAACCATCTCCTGGTGCATCTACATCTTCTTTAACTTTCCAATTATCTTCTGGTGCTGGCTCAGAAAGTGCCAAATAGAATTTAAAGTTTGGAAAATCTTTTTCTAATTTATAGAAATGATCTAAGTAGAATAATTCTCTCTTAGAACGGCCACCATACCAATACGTTACTTTCCTACCCGTTTTTAAGGTTCTGAAAAGATGGTATAAGTGCGATCTCATTGGAGCCATACCTGCACCACCACCAACGTAAAGCATTTCAGCATCGGATTCATTAATGAAGAATTCTCCGTAAGGTCCTGAAATTACAACATCATCACCTGGCTTTAAATTAAAGATATAAGAAGAAGCTACACCTGGATTTACATCCATCCATCCGTTTTTAGCTCTATCCCATGGTGGGGTAGCAATACGAACATTAAGCATAATTTCTCTTCCTTCTGCAGGGTAAGATGCCATAGAGTAAGCTCTTTCTACAGTCTCTGGGTTTTTCATAACCAAAGGCCATAAATTAAACTTATCCCATTCTGCCTGAAACTTATCTGGTGTTTCATGCTCTTCTGGGTGTGCAGTAATATCTATGTCAGCATATTTTACTTCACATTCAGGAATTTCAATTTGAATATATCCCCCTGCTTTGTAATTCATATCTTCAGGAATCTCTACTACAAATTCCTTAATAAAAGAAGCAACGTTATAATTACGCACCACTTTAGCTGGCCATTTCTTAATTCCGAATACTTCTTCCGGAATAGTAATATCCATATTCTGCTTCACCTTCACCTGACACGCTAAACGAGCACCATGTAAAAGTTCTTTTTTTGAGAAGTGAGGTGTTTCTGTAGGTAAAGCTTCACCACCACCAGAAAGAACGTGGCATTCGCACTGAATACAAGTTCCACCACCACCACATGCAGATGGTAAAAATATTTTTTGATTTCCTAAGGTAGACAATAACGACCCACCTGAACCAACTTCAATCGTCTTCTCACCATTAATGGTAATTGTTACGGGACCTGAAGGTGATAATTTTTCTTTTGTAAATAAAAGTAATGCAACCAATACTAATAAAAGAATCATAAAAGCAATCACCGTAATTGCTATTGTTCCACCTGTACTTGTAGCTAAAATCATTCTTATTTATTTAAAACTTCGTTATAAGAAACTTCTTTTTCTGAAATTTCCTTATTTAATTTCTTATCGTCTTTTACAGCTGTTTGTGTTGGCTCTTCTGCAGCAGCTTCATCTCCGCCACCAGTAAGCATACCACCAAAACTCATAAAGCCAATGGCCATTAAACCTGTAATAATAAATGTAATTCCTAAACCTCTTAATGGCGCAGGTACATTTGAATATCTAATTTTCTCTCTAATTGCTGCAATAGCCAAAATAGCTAAAAACCACCCAATACCTGATGCTAAGCCATAATTAAAGGCCAAGCCTAAAGTTTGAATATCTCTAGATTGCATGAATAAAGAACCCCCTAAAATTGCGCAGTTTACAGCAATTAATGGTAAAAATATACCTAAAGAGTTATACAAGGAAGGAGAAAATTTCTCTACCACTATTTCTACTAATTGTACCATTGTTGCAATAGTAGCAATAAATAAAATAAAGGATAAAAAGCTTAGATTGTAATCTGCATATTCTGGACCTAACCAAGCTAAAGCACCATCTCTTAATAGGTACTGATCTAACAACCAGTTTAAAGGTACTGTTACCGCTAATACAAAAATTACAGCAGCACCTAGTCCCACCGCAGTAGCAACCTTTTTAGATACCGCTAGATAAGAACACATCCCCAAGAATGTGGCAAATACCATATTATCAATAAATATGGATTTAAAGAATAATTCTACATGTTCTAACATAATACTATTTTCTTGGAATGACTACTTAATTTTCTTCTACTAAAGCTGGGTTTCTTGAACGTTGTACCCAAATGATAATACCTACAACTATTAAAGCCATTGGTGAAAGCAACATAAAACCGTTGTTCTCATATCCTAGTGCATACAAACCAGTCTTAGCAATTGGATCTCCTAAAACTTTAAAACCTAATAACGTACCAGATCCTAAAAGTTCTCTAAAGAAGCCTATTATAATTAATATTAAACCATATCCTAAAGAGTTTCCTATACCATCTAAGAATGATCTCCAAGGTCCGTTTGCCAAAGCAAAAGCTTCAAAACGCCCCATAATAATACAGTTTGTAATAATAAGTCCCACGAATACCGAAAGTGTTTTACTCAATTCATAAGCAAAAGCTTTCAACACTTGATCTACTATAATTACTAAAGCAGCTACCACTACAAGTTGTACAATAATTCTAATTTTAGAAGGAATGATATTTCTCATTAAAGAAATAACTACGTTACCCATACCTAAAACAAACATTACTGAAACTGCCATTACTATGGAAGCTTTTAATTCTGCCGTAATCGCCAATGCAGAACAGATCCCTAGTACCTGTATTGTAATTGGGTTATTATCTGCTAGAGGATCTAAAATCAGTCCACTATCTTTTTTTGAAAGTAATCCCATAATTAATTAGCTCTAATAGTTTTTAAATAATCTTCGTAAAGCTTCATCGTTTCTGAAATCATTGCAGAAACGCCGTTACCTGTAATTGTTGCCCCCGCAAGTGCATCAACTTCGTTATCATCTTTGGTTAAATTCGTAGGATCGTTATTTCCTTTTGCTACATTTATGCCACTGTAACGCGTACCAGACATAATTGTTTCTCCCGTAAAATCGTCCATAAAATAACGCTGCTTGATGTTTGCACCTAAACCAGGAGTTTCTCCTTTATGATCAAAATACACCCCTTGAACAACCATATTGTCATCTAAAGCAATAAAGCCCCAAATAGCATCCCAAAGACCTTTACCATACATTGGTATGATATAGAACTTCTTGCCATCTTTTTCTCCTATAAATAATGGAAGTTTAGCTTTTTCTCCTTTTTTTGCTAAAGCAATTTGCTTTTTAACATCAATTAAATAAGCATTATCATCTTTGGAGACTTCTCCGTCAACAATAACTAATTGCTCTTTAATATATTTAGTAAATTCTACTTCTACTTTATCTGCAGGAATAAAATTCACACTTCCTTCGTCAACATTTTCATTTACACCCATAGCGTAAAGAATATTTTGTTGCTTTTCGAATCGTTCGTTTTCCTTAATCTTATCACTTAAGCCAGAAGCTGTAAGTGCTAAAACAGAACCTACTACTACTACCATTATAGCCGCAAAAACAACGGTATAAAGATTTTTGTCTGTGTTAACTGCCATAATTAAACTGTTTCGGCTTTTAATTTTTCTGATTTACTAGCGCTATCGTTTGGTAAGATTGTTGCGCTTTTTAATCTTTTCAAGCGCTTCTTAACATTACCACGAATCACGTAATGATCTATTGTAGGTGCAAAAACATTCATTAACAATATTGCTAAGAAAACACCTTCTGGATATGCTGGGTTAAAGACACGGATCATTACCGAAATAAAACCGATAAAGAAACCATAGAACCACTTCCCTTTATTTGTTTGAGACCCTGTAACAGGATCTGTTGCCATATAAACAATACCAAATGCAAGACCACCCACGATTAGATGTTTCCAAAAAGTAAAGCTCATAAGACCATAAAACTTACTAGTCTCACCAATCCAACCCGAACTCACCACTCCGTTGAACATTAAGCCCATTACCAAAGCACCAAGAACAGCACTCAACATAATTCTCCAGCTTGCTATTTTACTAAAAACTAAAAATAAGCCTCCTAAAAGAATCAAGAATGTTGAAGTTTCTCCTACAGATCCCGGAATAAATCCAAAGAACATATCTGAAATAGAGTAGGTCATTTCCCCTGCTTTATTTTGCGCTAAGAAACCAAGAATTGTTTCTCCTGAAATGGCATCTGGCGTACCTGCTAAATTAACAGCATCATATACCCAAACTTTATCACCACTCATCCATGTTGGATACGCAAAGAATAAAAAGGCTCTAATAGTTAATGCTGGATTTAGGATATTCATTCCTGTACCACCAAAAACTTCCTTACCAATTACTACACCAAATATTACAGCAATAGACAACATCCAAAGTGGCGTATCAATTGGCACAATAAGCGGCACTAACATCCCTGTTACCAAGTATCCCTCTTCTACTTCGTGCCCTTTTATAACAGCAAATATGAACTCAACTATAAGTCCAACGCCATAAGAAACAACGACTAAAGGAAGCACTTTAATTATTCCAATCCAGAAATTCTCCCAAGTTAAAAAGTTTCCAAATACAGAAACTTCACGAATCACACCATTAGCAGCATCTATTGCTGCAAAATGCTGATAACCCGCATTAAACATAGAAAATAATAAAACTGGTATAAGCGCCATGATTACTGTATTCATGGTACGCTTCAAATCATCTGCACCTCTAACATGACTACCTGAATGTGTAGTCTCATTAGGAGCATATAGAAAAGTATGTATTGCATTAAAGGCTGGTGCCATTTTCTTGCCCTTATACTCTTCTTTTAAATTGTGTAATTTATTTTTAAGGCTCATAGTTATCCTATTTCTTTTTGTAATAAATCTAATCCTTCACGAATAATTTGCTGATGAGGCTGCTTAGAAATACAGATAAACTCTGTCAATGAAAAATCTTCTGGGGCAACTTCATACAATCCTAGTTGTTCCATTTCATCTAAATCTTTCACCATACACGCCTTAAGCAACTGCATTGGAAAAATATCTAATGGAAACACCTCTTCATATTGACCAGTAACTACGAATGCTCTATGTTCACCATTCGTATTTGTTGTAAGATCATATTTTTTCTTAGGACTTAACCATGAGAACGTCAATGCTCTAGTCGTAGAAATCTTATTGAAAATTGGCTTATTCCAACCAAAAAACTCATAATCATCTCCTTCTGGAATAGCAGTAACCGTGTTGTTGTAAAAACCTAAATAACCATCTTGACTAGACTTAGATCCTGTTAAAACATCACCATTTATTACTCTAAATTTTTCTCCATTAACACCACTCGCATAAAGAAAAGTAGCAATCTCAGATCCAATTTTAGTCGTATAATATTGTGGCTTTTTAACAGATGAACCTCCTAATGCAACAATACGCTCTGCATTGAATTTACCCGTTAATAATAACTCTCCAATAATTACTAAATCCTGAGGAGTTATTACCCAAACCAATTCTCCTTTATTAATAGGATCTAATTTATTGATTTGTGTACCCACAAGACCTGCAGGGTGCGGACCAGAAACTTGATGCATTTCTGCACCTTTAAGTCCAGCCAATGGAGAACTAGAATCACCATAAGAAACATGTACTTTACCTGGCGTAAGTTTAGAGACTGCAGTAATAGCTGCTTGCAATTCTTTTTCTTTACCTTTTAAAGTATAGTTCAGTTCTGCCGCCAAGGGAGCGGTTACATATCCTGACACAAAAATTGCTTTTGGTGTCGTTTCAGGATCTGCAATCACATCATAAGGTCGTTGTTTGATAAACGGCCAACTACCAGACTTAAGCAATAATGCTTTTACATCCGCAGCTGATGCACTACCTAGATTTGGAACTTGATGTTCTATAGATTCTTGAGTTTTACCAGCTGTAATTTTAAGTGAAAGGATTTTTCTTCTTTCCCCTCGCTTAATTTCAGCCAATTGACCACTCACAGGAGAAACAAAAAGCATAGACTCATGATTTTTGTTGTAGAAGAGCGCTTCACCTGCTTTTACTTCTGCGCCTTCTTTTACAAGCATTTTAGGGGCAATCCCATGAAAATCCTGTAAATTTATAACATAAACATTACTATCTGGCGCTTTAACCGTAACGGTTTCAGCCTTACCAACTAAATTAATGTTTAAGCCTTTCTTAATTCTGATGTCTTTAGACATATTAATGTAGACCTTAGGTTAACAAAATTTGATGCAAATTTAAAATTTTAAGAGTACATTTCGCTACTAAAATCGCCAAGAATATACTATTTATATTTATTCTAAATAATACTGAAGTCAAAACCACTACTCGTTTTTTAGGCACAACTTTTGCTTATCTTTGCCAAACAACCGCTTACAATGAAAAAATACTTTTTATTATCACTCCTACTTGTTAGTTTTTTAAGCGTTACCGCTCAAATTCAAGAAGAAATAAACGCTCCCGAAAACATTAAAACTATTGTTTTTAAAGGCGAAACCGAAGATCAATTCCCAATTGCGCTATTAGGAGACCCTATTTATTTAGAATTTGATGATATCACTGCAGGTGAATATGACTACTATTACAAAATTACACACTGCAACTACGATTGGACTCCGTCAGACTTACTAAAATCGCAATACTTGAACGGAATTGATGATCAAAGAATTACAGACTACAACAATAGCTATAATACCTTACAGCCCTATTCTAATTACAAGCTCACCATTCCCAATGACAATGTAAGACTAAAAATCAGTGGCAATTATATGTTGGAAGTTTATGACAGTAATTACGAAATCGTATTTTCAAGAAGGTTTGTGGTCTATCAAGATTTAGTCACGGTTGGAGTTACCCCGAAAAGAACTCGTGATTTTGAATTTATCACTGAAAAGCAAATCACTCAAATAAATATAAACTACAGCAACTTCTCCTTAGTAAATCCTAAAAAGGAAGTTAAACTAGCAATTATTCAAAATTATTATTGGCCTACTTCTTTACAGAACATTAAACCCCAATTTGCGCTAGGCACAGAACTCGTCTACAAATATGATAGCGAAACGAGTTTTTATGCTGGAAATGAATTTTTAAATTTTGACACTAAAGATTTAAGATCCGCGACTGCTGCCATCTCCTCTATAGAACTCACCGATCTTTACAATCATTACCTTTTCACGGATATCTTTAGAAATGACAGACCCTACACCTATTTTCCTGATATTAATGGAGATTTTGTCGTAAGAACTTTACAAGGTGATGATTCTTCAAGAGAAGCTGAATACACCAAAATTCATTTTAGCCTTCCTTATAAAGAACAGATTGATATGGATGATGTTTATGTGTTTGGAAAATTCAACAACTACGCATTAACAGCTGAAAACAAAATGATTTTCAATGCTGAAAATGGACTTTTAGAAGCTACTATTTTAATGAAGCAAGGATTTTATAATTATAAGTATGTTACGAAACAAGGAGACACGATAGATTTGAACAAAATATCAGGAAACTTTCACAACACAGAAAATCATTATTTGGTCTTAGTCTACTATAGAAATTTCGGAGACTTATATGATAGTATTATCGGTATTGGATCAGCCAGCGCTACAAACATTAGCAATTAAAAAAGTCCTTCATGTCCTTCGAAAGCATAATTACATCGAAGTTCCTTGCTAAGACTATAAAAAAAATAAAAACTTTCATACCTTGCTTATTATTAAGACGTAAAACATGGTTTTGAGCTAATTTTGACATTTTCTGAAATGTCAAAATTTTATTAAAGTTTCGTTTCTATGTTAGTTATTTCTTAATTTTAAGACTAAAGCAATCTGTAATCCTAATAGCAAATTTAGCATTTGAAAGCAATGACAACTCAGATAACAAAAGGGATAAAAATTTCTGTAAGCACAAGTTTTGAAGGTACGTTTTTTAAAAATTACAAAACGCATTACGCCTTTGGATACACTATTACCATAGAAAACCAAAGCAAGGATTCTGTACAGCTAACTTCTCGTCATTGGAAAATATATGATTCTCTAAATGAATTAGAAGTTCTTGACGGCGAAGGAGTGATTGGAAAAAAACCAGTTATTTTACCTGGAGAATCTCACACCTACAGTTCCGGCTGTTTACTAACCTCTACAATTGGTGCCATGAAAGGTCATTACAATATGGTTAATTTTAACACTAATGAAAAATTTAGAGTATACATACCTACTTTTAAATTTAGTACTCCTTTTACCTTGAACTAATACCATTATCTTTTTTTTATAGCTCTCAACTTTTAGTACCTTTACCATCACTATTTTAATTTAAAAATAAAGACAAATGGGTAAAGGATTTTTCAAAGTTCCGACAGCTATCAACGAACCTATAAAAGGATACGTACCAGGATCTCCTGAGCGCGAAGAAGTTTTAAAACAATACAAATCATATTTCAACGGCAGTGTTGATGTTCCTTTATATATTGGAAGTGAAGAAATAAAAACAGGAAACACAAGAACAATGTCTCCTCCTCACGACCATAATCATATTGTAGGAACATACCATGTTGCAGAAAAAAAACATGTTACCCAAGCTATAGATAATGCTTTAGCCTCTAGAAGCGCTTGGGCTAATCTTCCTTGGGAACAAAGAGCTGCTATATTTTTAAAGGCTGCAGAATTGCTTGCAGGACCTTATAGAGCAAAAATTAATGCCGCTACAATGATAGCGCAATCTAAGACTATACATCAAGCAGAGATTGATGCTGCTTGTGAGTTTATTGATTTTCTACGTTTTAACGTACAGTACATGACGGAAATTTACCAAGAGCAGCCAGCATCTGCGCCTGGTATTTGGAACCGTGTTGAATTTAGACCTTTAGAAGGTTTCATTTATGCGATTACACCATTTAATTTCACAGCTATTGCAGGTAATTTACCAGCAAGTGCAGCAATGATGGGTAATGTTGTTGTTTGGAAACCAAGTGACAGCCAAATATTCTCAGCTAAAGTTATTGTTGATGTTTTCAAAGAGGCAGGTTTACCTGATGGTGTAATCAATGTTGTTTACGGAGATCCAGTGATGATCACCGAAACTGTTTTAGATAGTCCTGATTTTGCAGGGATTCACTTCACAGGATCTACACATGTGTTCAAAGAATTATGGAAACAAATTGGAAACAACATCCATACTTACAAAACATATCCAAAAATTGTTGGAGAAACAGGAGGTAAAGATTTTATTGTAGCGCACAAAACTGCAAACCCTAGTCAAGTTTCTACTGCAATTGTAAGAGGCTCTTTTGAATTCCAAGGTCAGAAATGTAGCGCAGCTTCTAGAGTATACCTTCCTAAATCTATCGCTAACGAAGTACTAGAAAACGTTAAGGCTGATTTAAAATCGATTAACAAACCTGGTTCTCCGGAGGACATGTCTAATTTTGTGACCGCTGTTATTCACGAAGGATCATTTGATAAATTGGCAAAGTATATTGACCAAGCTAAGAAAGATGACAACGCAGAAGTTATTGCTGGTGGTAATTACGACAAATCTAAAGGGTACTTCATTGAGCCTACTGTTATCGTAACTACAGATCCTAAATACACTACTATGGAAACGGAATTATTCGGACCTGTAGTAACCATATATGTATATGAAGATGAAAACTGGGCTGAAACATTAAAATTAGTAGACAGCACCTCTGAATATGCACTTACTGGAGCTGTATTAGCTACAGATCGTTATGTTATAGAAGAAGCAACCAAAGCATTACAAAATTGCGCAGGTAACTTTTATATTAATGACAAGCCAACTGGTGCTGTTGTAGGACAACAACCATTTGGTGGTGCAAGAGCTTCTGGTACCAATGATAAAGCGGGATCTGCTCAAAATTTATTACGTTGGGTATCTCCTAGACTAATTAAAGAAACATTTGTCACTCCTGTAGATTACAGATATCCGTTTTTAGGATAATAATATAGTACACAGTATTAAATCCCGAAGAAAGCATACTTCGGGATTTTTTTTACACCAAACTTAACAGAACAAACAAACGCTGGGAGCGTCCAATAAGATTTTCAAAATAGTGGCTGTAAAAAACCTTATTTTTACAAATAATAAACTCGAAACCAACCCTTTAAACAAAAATATATGACACTTAAATTAGCAACACTACTCGGAGTATTCTTTATGGTAACATTTTCTCACGCGCAGAAAGCATCCAAAACACAGAACCTTGAAAGTCCAATAGAAAATTTAACACAAACGACCATCCATGATGTGTTAATTGGAAATCAAAAACAAGTGATTCAATTGGCAGAAGCATTTTCAGAAGCACAATATGCTTGGAGACCTATGGATGGAGTGAATTCTGTTAGCGAAGCACTTTTACACGTCGCTGGCGGAAATTACTTTTTAGCATCAAAAATGGGCTTTGCTCCACCAGAAGATGTAGATGTAATGGGCTTAACTAAAATTTCAGGAAAAGAAAATATCATAGCTGCACTAAAAAAATCTAATGAATTTGTTCTTGCCTCTATTTTGATGGTTAAAAATGACAATCTAACGGATGAAGTAGATTTTGGATTTGCAAAAATGAGCACCTTAGCAGGCCTTCTAGCTATAATGGAACACAATGGGGAACATAAGGGACAGTTGATTGCTTACGCTAGATCTAACAATGTTACACCACCTTGGAGCTTAAATTAAAACACTATACATCCAAAATATCTAGCCGCTAACACCAAATGTTAGCGGCTATTTTTATATAAATGCATAGACTCAATTTGACAATGAACTATTAAAAAAGTGGTAAAAACCTGAAAATCAGCTAAAATAATTGACATTCCATATACTAACTATGTAAATTTAACGTTAATTAATTGTAAACAAACAGTGTAAATAGTACCTTTACACTTCTTAAAACGGCGGATTATGAAAGATAGAAGTTCAAAAACTAAAAAAAAATCACAAACATTTACGTTTGAAAGTATTGCAGAATACGTAAAAAATTATGCTAAAACTTGCAGACAGTCATATTTGAGTCTACTTAGTATTTAATATTACTACACCAATGCTAAATAAAAAAGCTCGATTTATATCTTTATAAATCGAGCTTTTTTTTATCCTCTATATTTTAAAGGAAGATAGACCACCTTTTTAGTTTCAAAGAATTCATAATCATAGAAATCAGACAAATCAAAGAGCTCTACAGTTTTATATCCTTGCAACTCTTCGGAAAGATCTCCTCCTTTTAAATATAAAATTCCGTTTTTACGTTCATGCAAAGAGTCCTTCTTTATTTTCCCTTTTGTCCAGTGAACGAATGTAGGCATAGCAGCTACTGCCCTACTCACTATAAAGTCAAACTTTCCTTTAACGTTCTCTACACGATCATTTATAGTAGTCACATTCTTAATACCTAATCCGGCAACAACCTCATCAACTACTTTAATTTTTTTTCCTATAGCATCTACAAGCGTAAAGTGGGTTTCTGGAAATAAAATTGCCAAAGGTACTCCAGGGAAACCGCCACCAGTACCCACGTCAATTACTGATGATCCCGGTAGAAACTGATGTACTTTAGCAATACCCAAAGAATGTAAAACGTGTCTTAAATACAATTCATCAATATCTTTCCTAGAAACCACATTAATCTTCATATTCCAATCCTTATACAGGTCTGCTAGCAAAACAAACTGTCTTTTCTGATCCTCAGTTAAATCTGGAAAGTGATTAACTAATATATTAACATCCATAAAAAAGTAATTTTAATGCAAAAATAACACTTTAAAAATCATAATTATTTCATTTTTAAGAAGGTATTTTGAATTACCAAAAATGAATTAACTTATCTTTGTTAAAAACAATATCATGACTAAAGAAACCGTTCGATTTTCCAGAAAGGATTCTACCCAATTCTTTAAAACATTAAACAAGAGGGTAAACGATTACTTCAAAGAGAATAAAATAAAAAAAACAGGAGATTGGCGATTACATTTAAAAACAGCTGTAATGTTCGCTTTATTTTTAGCACCCTATTTTCTAATACTTACCTTAAACCTTCCTAACTGGGCCAACTTATTATTAACTATTCTAATCGGAATAGGTATGGCAGGTGTTGGTATGAATGTAATGCATGATGGAAATCATGGTTCTTACTCTAACAAAAAGTGGGTAAATAAATTAATGGGAGGTAGCATTTATATTCTTGCAGGTAACGTATTTAATTGGCAAGTACAACACAATGTATTACACCATACGTACACCAATATTCATGAACATGATGAAGATTTGGAAGCCGGAAGAATTCTTAGATTCTCTAAGCATGCGGAATGGAGAAAACACCATAAATTTCAGCATTTCTATTCAGTATTTCTATACGGATTACTGACGTTTAACTGGGCCATTACTACCGATTTTCAACAAATGTACCGCTACACGAAACGTAAGTTATCTTATGGCGAACTACCAAACCCTTTTGTAAACTGGAGCAAACTGGTTATCACAAAAATTATATACTTAACTATTTGGATTGTTCTTCCGATGCTTATTTTGAGTATTGCTTGGTGGAAAATTCTAATAGGCTTTTTTATCATGCACTATGTGGCTGGCGTAATCTTAAGTGTAACCTTTCAATTAGCGCATGTTGTTGAAGATGCAGACACGCCATTACCAGATGAAAATGGCAATATGAAGAACACATGGGCGATTCACCAACTATTTACTACGGTTAATTTTGGAACTAAAAACAGAATAGTAAACTGGTTCACAGGAGGTCTAAACCACCAAGTTGAACATCATATTTTCCCTAATATTAGTCATGTTCATTACACAAAAATTGCTAAAATTGTTAAAGAGACTGCAAATGAGTTTAATTTGCCTTACAACGAATACAAGACGACGAGAAAAGCTATAATTTCGCACTTTAGTCATTTAAAAGAACTAGGCAAAAAGCCTTCGATACAGTATTAGAAAATTATATAAAATGAGTAACCATTTATCTGAAAGAGTTAACAACTTAGCAATATCAGCCACTTTAGAAATGGCTGCAAAAGCAAGAGAACTTAAAGCCGCGGGAAAAGACATAATTGGTCTTAGTTTGGGAGAACCAGATTTTAACACCCCTGATTACATTAAGGATGCAGCTATACAAGCTGTAAACGACAATTACAATTCTTACTCTCCAGTAGATGGGTATGTAGATTTGAAAGAGGCTGTTATTACGAAGTTTAAGAGAGATAACAACCTTACCTATACACTACCACAAATAGTAGTTTCTACAGGTGCTAAGCAATCTTTATATAACGTTGCCCAAGCTTGTTTAAACAAAGGAGATGAAGTGATATTACCTTGCCCTTACTGGGTGAGTTATAGCGACATCGTAAAGTTAGCAGACGGTGTACCAGTAGAAGTTCCTACGTCTATAGACACAGACTTTAAAATGACGCCTGAGCAATTGGAAGCGGCGATTACACCAAAAACAAAAATGTTATGGTATAGCTCTCCTTGTAACCCAACAGGTTCTATATATAGTAAAGAAGAATTAAGAGCCTTGGCAGATGTGTTACAAAAACACCCACAAATTGTCGTGGTAAGTGATGAAATTTACGAACACATCAACTACGGAGTTACTGCTCACGCTTCAATGGCTGAGTTTCCTGATATGTTTGACCGTACCGTGACTGTTAATGGTGTAGCTAAAGCTTTTGCCATGACAGGATGGAGAATTGGTTATATTGGTGCTCCTGCATATATCGCAAGAGCTTGCAACAAACTTCAAGGACAAGTTACTAGCGGCGCTAACTGCATTGCACAAAGAGCAGTTATTACCGCATTACTAGAGCCTGTAAGCCGTATTCAATATATGGTAGACAAGTTTAAAGAGCGTAGAAAATTAATCTTAAGCTTATTACAAGACATTCCTGGATTTAAATGCAACGAACCAGAAGGGGCATTTTATGTTTTCCCTGATGTAACTGCATATTTCGGAAAAACCTTGAACGGGGTAAAAATCAATAATTCATCTGATTTCTCTATGTACTTATTAGAAGCTGCAAATGTTGCTACAGTAGCAGGTGATGCCTTCGGAAACAATAATTGCATTCGTATCTCTTACGCAGCAAGTGAAGCACAAATTACAGAAGCACTAGCTAGAATTAAAAAAGCCGTGTCTTAATAAAACCCTTTATTTATTGTTAAAGCGCCTCAATTTTCATTGAGGCGCTTTTTTTATGACCATATGCACCAAATGAATAGAGATTGCATCAAGCACGATCATTACAGCTTCGATCGCAAGTTAAATATTGAAGTGTCCATACTAATAGTGCATTATATTTTTTTCCAGAAATATGGCGTAAAGAGAATTAAAACAGTGAAGAGTTCTAGACGCCCTAATAGCATTAAAAATCCACACCACCATTTTCCTAAGTTAGGCAACTCATTAAAGTTACTTAACGGATTTAAGCTCCCTAAGCCAGGACCTACATTCCCCAAAGATGACGCAGCACCACCAATGGCAGATTCAAAATCTAAGCCTAGTGCTCCCAATACTAAAGAACCAATGATAAACATTAGCATATACAATACAAAGAATGCAATGATATTATATACAATATGCTCCCGCACCGTTTTATTATTATAACGCACAGGAATCACAGCATTGCTATGCAGCGTACGTTTAAATTCTAAAAGTCCGTTTTTAATAATTAACAAATGGCGCATCACTTTTATACCCCCAGAAGTAGAACCTGCACATCCACCAAGAAAGAATAACCCAAAATAAAAGATAGTTAAGAAGTGCGTCCAATTTGTAAAATCTGCTGTAACAAAACCAGTAGTAGTAATTACCGATAATACCTGAAACAAAGAATGCCTAAACGCACTTTCTGCCTCTCCCCAAATCATTGGATGATATTCTGATAGAGAAACATTCGCTTTAAAATATACCACTAAAGCAGAGATAATGGTAAAACCTACTACGAATATGGTATAAAATTTAAATTCTTCATCAAACAAAATCTTCTGTACTTTTCCTTTAAAAGCATAGTAACTTAGTACAAAATTACTCCCCGCAAGGAACATAAATAAGATAATGATATACTGAATCAAAGGCTGATCATTCCAATACGCTGTACTCAAGTTCTTTGTAGAAAAACCACCTGTAGATAAGGTTGCTAAAGAATGATTAATTGCATCAAAAAATGACATCCCGGCCAGCTTCAATAAGATTGTTTCTGCCACGGTGTACCCAAAATAGATTAACCACAACCTTTTTGCTGTATCCGTAATACGCGGATGCAATTTATCACTACTTGGCCCTGGAGCTTCTGCTGCAAATAATTGCATTCCTCCAATACCCAAAAGGGGTAAAATAGCAATAGCTAAAACAATAATCCCCATTCCACCAATCCAATGGGTAAGACTCCTCCAAAAAAGAATACCTTCTGGCAAAGCTTCTATATCATCAAGTATGGAAGCGCCGGTAGTCGTATACCCAGAGATAGTTTCAAAAAAAGCATTGGTAAAGTCAGGAATAGCACCAGAAAACAAATACGGTAATACTCCTGAAAGCGACATGACTAACCAACCCCCCGTGACAATTATATACCCCTCTTTTTTCTTTACTTCTTTCTTATGACCCCGGGTTAGAAACATAGACAAGGTCCCAATGATCATAGTAACAATTGCTGCTAGAGTGATATCTAAGGTAGCCCCATCATCATAAATACCGCTAAAAACTGCAGCAATAATCATAAAACCTCCATTACAAAGTAACAGAAGTCCCATTAGATGAAAAATAATCCTGTAGTTAAGTCCCATTAAAGAAACATTTTTTCAATTTTAGGAATCGAACTTGGCAAACAACATACCACTACCCTATCTCCTTGTTGAATTTTAAAATCTCCTAAAGCAATAATTCCTTCTCCATTTTTTATTACACCACCAATAGTAGCTTCTCTAGGAAAGTCTAACTCCTTGATAATTCTACCATTTACAAGAGATTCTGGTTTTACTATAAATTCTAAAATTTCTGCGTTTAGATTGTTCAAACGCGTAAGCGCTACCACTTCTCCTTTTCTAATATGCCTAAATATATTATTAGCAGCAAGTAGCTTTTTGTTGATCAACGTATCAATACCAATAGAATGCGACAATTGAAAATAATCCATATTTTCAACTAAAGCGATTGTCTTTTTAATATTTTTTGATTTTGCCACCAAACAAGACATAATGTTGGTTTCAGAATTACCTGTTACGGCAATAAAGGCATCCATAGACTCCAAACTTTCTTCTTCTAACAGTTCCACATTACGTCCGTCACCATTAATTATCAAGGCATCTGGCAATTCATCTGCAAGGTCAAAAGCTTTATCTTTATTTTTCTCAATAAGCTTAACATTAAACTTTTTACCACAAAGATCCCTTGCTGTTTTATACCCCACTTTACTACCACCAAGAATCATTACATTCTTTATGTCACGCTTCACCATTCCCGTAAGCTTATAGAGCTCATCTACACCATCTTTACAAGTGATAAAATACACTTGATCTCCATCTTTAAACACCGTATCACCACGAGGTATTAAGGTGTACTGAGTACCCGTACGCTGTAAGGCAATAGGCATAAAATGAAGTTCTGGAAATATTTGAGCAGCCTCTTTTACAGACTTCCCTACAAATGGAGCTGTTTTTGGTAATGAAACACCCACCATAATTAAAGCGCCATTCTCAAACTCATAGGTGTCGTTGAATGCAGACTTATTTAATAACAACTGAATCTCTTGTGCTGCAAGCTCTTCAGGAGAGATTAACTCGTCTATTCCTAACTTCTTAAAATCGACAACATCTCTAAATTTTTTAAATTCTGTATTAGATATTCTAGCAATGGTTCTTTTGCACCCCATTTGCTTGGCCATTAAACACAAGGTAATATTTGTGGTTTCCGAGGAAGTAACACCAATCACCAAATCTGATCTTCCTACTTGCGCATCTTGCAATACAGAAATAGAAGTAGCATCCCCTTTTAATACACGGATATCTAGATGCGTATCTGCATAAGACAAACTTTCTTTTACAGAATCTATTAGGGTAATATCTTGAGATTCGTAGGATAATAATTTTGCTAAATGAAATCCTACTTCACCAGCCCCTGCAATAATAATTTTCATGAATTAAAAAAGTTATTTTCCATTAATTTGGCCCAAGTCCTGGCTACGGTTGGATTTATCTGTCTTGGAATATACTACAAAAGCAATATTGCTCTTACAGCCCATGTTTTGAAAAGTTCGCAAAATTCGAAGTACAAAATTACATAATTTTATTTTGTTGGAATTAATAATATCTAAGTAAAAAACTGAATAACACCTAGTTTATTGTACAATTTAGCTATGATAAAGCAAATTCGAAATTGTATCTTTGCAAGAAAATTGCAGCCATGAGTAAAAAAGTTACTCCTTATAAAGATTCTGATTTAGGCAAAAAAGAACAAGTCACCCAAATGTTCGATACAATCTCTACCAATTATGATGGTTTAAATAGAGTTATCTCTTTTGGAATAGATATAAAATGGCGAAAAAGGGTGGTTGCCATTCTTAAAAAAAAGAATCCTACTTCTATCTTAGATATCGCTACAGGTACGGGAGATTTAGCCATTAATCTTGTAGAGACAGGTGCTACCAAAATAGTAGGTCTAGACATTTCTCCAGGCATGTTAGCCGTGGGACAAAAGAAAGTCACACAAAAACATTTAGACAAAACCATCGAAATGATTGTTGGTGACAGTGAGAACTTACCTTTTGAAGAAAATACGTTTGACGCCATCACTGTTGCTTTTGGTGTACGAAATTTTGAAAATTTAGAGGTGGGCCTTGCAGAAATATACCGTGTACTAAAAAAGGGGGGCACTTTGGCCATCTTAGAAACATCTGTACCAACAAAAACTCCGTTCAAACAAGGCTATAATTTCTATACAAAACAAATCATGCCTAAGATTGGAAAACTATTCTCAAAAGACAATTCTGCCTACGAATATTTATCGGAATCTGCCGCAGTTTTCCCTTATGGTAAAAAGTTCAACAATATTTTGCAGAAAATTGGGTTTATAGATATAGAGGACAAACCCCAAACACTTGGGGTAGCATCTATATATGTAGCTACAAAGTAAGGTATGAAAAATATTTTTTTTCTGTTTTTAGGTTTATTTATATGCCTAACAACGCAAGCTCAGTTTAATGAAAGGCCTGTATTAAATCTTCAAAATGAAGATAAAGCACTCTTGAATTGGGGTTATTTTTTGGGATTCAATTCATTAGATTTCAAATTTGATTACATTGATGTTCCTGAAGATGGCGACAATCTAGTTTCTACGAGCACAGGATTTAACGTCGGACTTATCAGTGAGTTACGTTTAAACCAATTTTTTGACCTTAGATTCGAACCTGGCTTATTTTACACCCAAAGGACTATTGGTTTTAGAGGTTTTACTACTGAAAGCGAAGCCTTGAGAGATGTAAAATCTACTTATATAAGTTTTCCTATTTTACTTAAAGCAAGTACAAAACGAATAGGAAACTGGAAACCTTTTGTCATTGGTGGTGTTTCTTACTCTTTAAATTTAGGAAGCAATGAAGATAGCTTAGATGACAATAGTACCGGCACTTTTAGGATGACCAAAAACAATTACAATTGGGAAGTAGGTTTTGGAATAGATTTCTACACCGAGTATTTCAAATTCTCTCCGTCTATTCGAGGTGTTTTTGCTATGAACAATGAGTTAATTCCTGATAACGATCCGGATAGTCCTTGGACTGGAAACCTTTCTGGACTAAGAACAAGAGGAATCTTCGTGAATTTTACGTTTGAATAAAGAAGCATTACGCTCTTCTTATTTCATTTAACAAAATAGCAGTTGCCGTTGCGACATTTAAACTCTCTGCGGTTTGATCGCCAAATTGCGGTATGCTTATTCTTTTTGATATATAAGCTGCTATCTCCGAAGATATTCCATTTGCTTCATTCCCCATCACAAGTATCCCTTTTGAAGAAATAGCCGAATTGTATACCTTTTCACCATCCATAAAAGCACCATAAATTGGTAATTCTGAAGCTCGCAAAAACTCGCTTAAATCCAAATACGTAATATTTACTCGCGTAATAGAACCCATAGTTGCTTGGATGACTTTTGGGTTGTAACAATCTACCGTAGTAGTACTACACACAAGATTTTTAATTCCAAACCAATCACACAGCCTTATTATGGTCCCTAAATTACCAGGATCCTGGACCGTATCTACCGCAACAATCCAATCATTGAGCTGGATAGCACCTACTTTTGACATTTTAAATACTCCTAAATACCCATTAGGAGTATTCAGAGAACTCATTTTCTTTAGATCTGCCGCCGAGATCAATTCTGAAATCTCCTCATGATCAGTAACAAAACTCGCATCTGTACTCAACACTTTATAGACTTCAAAAGAAGACTTCAAAAGCTCCTGAATCGTTTTTAAACCTTCTACGACAAACAATTGGTGCTGAATTCTATTTTTTTTAAGCTGAAGACTTTTTATAAGTTTTATTTGGCTTTTACCAACCATACAAATAACGTATTTTTGATTTTCTTAGAATCTGAATTAAGTTTGAAAAATAACAGTACAAAAATAGTCTTATTATTTTTAGGTTTAATCATCGTGTCTTGTAATGCGTTAAAAAGAGTAGAAGACGATGAGCTTTTACTGATAGATAACACCATTTTGGCAGATGGTGATAAAATTAAAGACGAGAATGTTAAAAGCCTTGTTATTCAAAAACCTAACAGTTCTTTGGCAGGATACCCTTTGCGCTTAAACTTGTACAACTTAGCCAAACAAAACCCAGATTCTTCTTACCAAGCTTGGCTTCACAAAAAAGACAAGCGAGAAGAAAGATTGCGCAAACTTATTTCACAAAAACAATTAGATAGCCTCGGCGAATCTTTCATTGTCAAAGGATACAGCGAGTGGTTTAAAAAAATAGGAGAAGCTCCTGTTATTATAGATACCGCAAAAACTTCTAAATCTCTAAAAAGAATAAAAGCTTATTACGGCAATAGGGGTTATTTTAATGCCACTGGAAATTTCACCATAGACAGCACCAAAAGAAAGAAAAAAGCAGGTATAACTTACGATTTACAATTAGGCAAGCCCTTTATGATCGACTCTACATATAGTGTCATTGCATCGCCTGCCATAGATTCTATCTACCAACTGAATAAGGCAACTACCGCGGTAAAAGACAAAGAACAATTTGACCTTTCTAACTTTACTGAAGAAAGAGAACGATTAACTGAATTGTTCAGAAACCAAGGTGTATACAATTTTCAGGAGAGTTCTATTAGCTATGACATCATTACAGATACCATAGCAGCTAAAGATGATCAAGAAATGATTGTTGCTTTGAATATTGATAATTTAAAAACAAGAGGAGATTCTACTAAAACAGCCTACAAGGTTTTCAAATTTAATAAAGTAAACATTTTTGCCGATCACCTTTTTGCTAACAATCTAGAAGAATTAGACTCTGTAAATTTTAAAGGTTTCACCATCTATTATAAGGATAAGCTTAACTACAAACCAAAAGCCCTTACGGATGCTATTTTCATGGAAAAAGATAGCGTTTACAGAGACATAAATAGGTTACGTACCTACCGGCAAATTAACAACCTGAACAATTTCAAGTACCCTAATATTGAAATAATAGCCGATAGCGCCAACGCTTCCTTAACTTCAAACATTTATTTAACAGCGCGTGATAAATACTCTTTGAGTTTTGACACCGATGTTAGTAGATCTAACATTCAGTTTTTTGGTCTATCATTTACTCCCGCTTTAAATATTAGAAATATATTTAAAGGCACAGAGAATCTAAGTATTTCTGCAACCGCAAATATTGGAGCATCTAGCGATCCAAATGTATTAGACAAGTCCTTTTTTAACGTACAAGACTTTGGGGGTGATATTGCTTTAGATTTTCCACGTATCTGGTTCCCCTTTATAGATACTAAAAAAATCATACCTTATTATATGCTCCCCAAAACCAGAATCTCTATAGGAACTAGTTTTCAGCAGAATATTGGTTTAGATAAGCAAACATTAAATAGCGTTTTAGGATATAGCTGGTCACCTAACACACAGCTAAAGCATAATATTGAACTCCTTAATATTCAATATGTAAAAAACGTAAATATTGATCGGTATTTTTATGTGTACCAAAGCTCTTTTTCTAGATTAAACACTATTGCTGATCAAGACATCTATGAAACAGATACAAATCTATCACAGAACTATGAGCCCGTCGGAGAGGATGGAGATTTTAGACTGACCATCCCGCAAGGAACTACAGGTTTTACTAAAGCTATTTTAGACGGAGAAGTGAGCTCATCTAGCGATGATTTTGAAGAAGTACGTAGTATTGAAGAAAGACGCGAACGTTTAACACAAAACAACTTAATCTTTGCTACTAATTATACCTTTTCTAAAAATAATCAAACGAGTTTAACAGACAATAGCTTTCATCAATTTAAATTTAAAATAGAAGGTGCTGGTAATTTATTATCACTGGCCGCTACTGGTATTCCTTTTAACGAAGATGAAGATGGTAATAAACTTGTGTTTAGCGTTCCTTATTCACAATATTTAAAAACAGAATTTGACTATATCAAGCACTGGGATTTATCCGAATCTAAAGTATTAGCTTTTAGAAGTTTTATGGGGATTGCTATTCCCTACGGTAACTCTAACAGCATTCCGTTTTCTCGTAGCTATTTTGCTGGGGGATCTTACGACAACAGAGCGTGGAGTCCATACTCTTTAGGTCCGGGGAGAACCGATAATTTAAATGATTTTAATGAAGCAAACCTAAAACTGGCTTTTAATCTAGAATATCGTTTCCCGATAGCCGGAAATATTAAAGGAGGACTTTTTGCTGATGCCGGGAATATCTGGAATGTTTTTGACAATGTAGAAAATACGGATGCTACCTTTAACGGCATTAGTTCTTTACAAGATATCGCATTAGGAACTGGTTTTGGAATAAGATATGATTTCACCTACTTTGTTTTTAGAGTAGATTTAGGATTTAAAACCTATAATCCTGCTGAAGAAATGTCTAAAAGATGGTTTAGAGACTATAATTTTGCCAACTCTGTGTTACAAATCGGTATTAATTATCCTTTTTAAAATACGTGTATAACAACTAAAACGTTATCGCTAACGAATAAGAGTATCGGTAGGTTGTTTGAAATTAAAAACACTGCACTCTCTTAAATAATTTATTACTTTTGTTATTCAATATTTCAATTACTAATTCAAGAAAATAATAATTATGGCTCATAATATTAAACCAGGAGTTGCAACTGGAGACCAAGTACAAGAAATTTTCAACTACGCAAAAGAAAAAGGATTTGCTTTACCAGCAGTAAATGTTATTGGTTCGGATACTATTAATGCGGTTCTTGAAACAGCAGCAAGTTTAAACGCACCCGTAATCATTCAATTTTCAAATGGAGGTGCACAGTTTAATGCAGGAAAAGGTCTATCTAACGATGGTCAAAAGGCAGCTATACAAGGTGCAATTGCAGGAGCTAAACATATTCACCAATTAGCAGAAGCTTATGGTGCTAGTGTTATCTTACATACAGACCACTGTGCAAAGAAATTATTACCTTGGATTGATGGTCTTTTAGACGCTAGTGAGCAACATTATAAAGAAACAGGAAAATCTCTTTTTAGTTCTCATATGATCGATTTATCTGAAGAACCTCTTGAAGAGAATATCGCAATCTGTAAAGAATACCTTGCTAGAATGGCAAAAATGGATATGACTTTAGAGATTGAATTAGGGATTACAGGTGGTGAAGAAGATGGTGTAGATAACTCTGATGTAGATGATTCTAAATTATACACACAACCAGAAGAAGTTGCTTATGCTTATGAGGAGCTATCTAAGGTAAGTCCAAGATTTACTATTGCAGCAGCCTTTGGTAATGTTCATGGTGTTTATAAGCCAGGAAACGTAAAATTAACTCCGAAAATTTTGAAAAACTCTCAGGAGTTTATCACTAAAAAATACAATGTAGAAGAGAATCATATTGATTTTGTTTTCCATGGTGGATCTGGATCTACTGTAGAAGAAATTAGAGAAGGTATTAGCTACGGAGTTATCAAAATGAATATTGATACTGATTTACAATATGCTTTCCTAGAAGGTATTCGTGATTACATCCAAGACAAAAAAGAGTTCTTACAAGCACAAATAGGAAATCCTAATGGAGCTGACGAGCCTAACAAGAAATTTTACGATCCAAGAGTATGGTTACGTGAAGGCGAAAAAAACATTTGTTGAGCGTTTGAAAAAAGCATTTGCTGATTTAAACAACGTAAATACACTATAATTTCACAGCCTAACTAACTCAAAAAATATCCGTTTAACTAAATATTCAATGTATGTCGTCTTGGTTTAAAAGAAAAGAAAAAGGAATACAAACCGCAACGGAGCAAAAAAAAGACACCCCAAAAGGGTTGTGGTACAAATCACCTACAGGTAAAATAGTGGAAGCTGATGAATTAGCTAAAAACTTTTATGTAAGTCCTGAAGATGATTACCATGTAAGAATAGGAAGTAAAGAATATTTTGAAATTCTATTTGATGACAATAAATTCAAAGAATTAGATATTAAGCTAACTTCTAAAGATCCTTTAAAGTTTGAAGACACTAAAAAGTATGCAGACCGTTTAAAAGCTGCTCAAGCTAAAACAGGTTTACATGATGCTGTACGAACCGCTATAGGTAAATCTTATGGAAAAGACATGGTCGTTTCTTGTATGGATTTTGCTTTTATCGGAGGTTCTATGGGTAGTGTTGTTGGAGAAAAAATTGCTCGTGGTATTGATTATGCCATCAAAAAGAAAGTACCATTTGTAATGATTTCAAAATCTGGTGGTGCACGTATGATGGAGGCAGCACTCTCTTTAATGCAATTAGCAAAAACATCTGCAAAATTAGCGCAGTTAGCAGAAGCTGGTTTACCTTACATATCATTATGTACAGACCCAACTACTGGAGGAACTACTGCTTCTTATGCCATGCTTGGTGATATTAATATTTCTGAGCCAGGTGCTTTAATTGGTTTTGCAGGTCCTAGAGTTGTTAAAGAAGCCACGGGAAAAGAATTGCCCGAAGGATTCCAAACGGCAGAATTTGTAATGGAACATGGCTTTTTAGATTTTATCGTGCATAGAAAAAACTTAAAAAAGAAGATTAATCTTTACATTGATTTAATTGAAAACAATCCGGTACGTGTAGAAGCAGCTAAATCTGCTTAAAAACAGTTTTTACATGATCTATATCTAGGAATAAAAAGAAGCTTCAAATTTTCTGTTTTCTAGAATATGATTATCACAAAATAGTTATATATTTGCACGCTGATTGAAAATCAATCATATACATAAAAATCATTAAATAATATTGGAATGTATTTAACAAAAGAAGTAAAGGCTGACATTTTTAAAAAACACGGTGGTGAAGAAAAAAACACTGGTTCTGCTGAAGGGCAAATCGCATTGTTTACACACCGTATCAATCACTTAACTGAGCATTTGAAGAGAAATCGTAAAGATTTCAACACAGAGCGTTCATTAGTAAAATTGGTAGGTAAAAGAAGAAGCTTACTTGATTACTTAATTAAGAAAGATATTGTAAGATATCGTGAAATAATTAAAGAATTAGGTATTAGAAAATAATTTTCGAAAGGGGAAAGCTTAGCTTTCCCCTTTTTTTATACACTACATTACTTTTTAGTGTATTTTTACAAAAAGTCCTTGAGTTTACTATTTAAGGCAGCAGACAAAAAGCTTGCATATAGTTTTTCATTGGTCCTATTAACTACAACAGCACAACAACTGTCCGTCTTGAATAAAGACAAAAAGATCAAAGTTTAACTAACTTGCATAGACAAGTTGCAAATCAATTTTATGATTCCAAAAGTATTTAAGGAGGTTATAGACCTTGGGGACGGTAGAGAAATTTCTATCGAAACCGGAAAATTAGCAAAACAGGCACACGGTTCTGTTGTTGTTCAATCAGGAAACTGTATGTTATTATGTACAGTAGTTTCCAATTACAAACAAAGTGATGTGGACTTTCTTCCACTAACTGTAGATTACAGAGAAAAATTTGCTGCTGCAGGTCGTTACCCAGGTGGGTTTTTCAAAAGAGAAGCAAGACCTAGTGATGGCGAGGTATTAACCATGCGTTTAGTAGACCGTGTTTTACGCCCATTATTCCCAAAAGATTATCATGCAGAAACACAAGTTATGATTCAGTTAATGTCTCATGATGAAAATGTTATGCCTGAAGCTATGGCTGGTTTAGCTGCTTCTGCTGCTATCCAATTATCAGATTTCCCATTTGAATGCGCTATCTCTGAAGCAAGAGTTGGTCGTATTAATGGCGAATTCGTAATCAATCCTACAAGAGCACAATTAGAAGAATCTGACTTAGAGATGATGATTGGTGCTTCTGCCGATTCAGTCATGATGGTTGAAGGTGAGATGGATGAAATTTCTGAAGAAGAAATGGCTGATGCCATCAAATTTGCTCACGAAGCAATTAAAGTTCAAATTGCTGCGCAGTTACGTTTAGCTGAAGCTTTTGGCAAAAAAGAAACTCGTGAATATGCAACTGCTGAAGTAAATGAGGATTTACAAAAAAGAATACACGATTTAGCATACGATAAATGTTACGCTATTGCTAAGAAGGGAACTTCTAAGGCTGAACGTAGTGCTGCATTCGCTGAAGTAAAAGAAGAAGTAAAAGCTTCTTTTACCGAAGAAGAAATGGAAGAATTTGGTCACCTTGTTAGCGGGTACTACAGCAAAGCAGAAAAAGAAGCCGTTCGTGAATTAACATTAAGCGAAGGCTTACGTTTAGATGGTCGTAAGACTGATGAAATTAGACCAATCTGGTGTGAGGTAGATTACTTACCATCTACACACGGTTCTTCTATTTTTACGCGTGGAGAAACACAAGCATTAGCTACTGTAACTTTAGGTACTTCTAGAGATGCTAACAAAATAGATATGCCATCTTACGAAGGCGAAGAAAATTTCTATTTACATTATAACTTCCCTCCTTTTTGTACAGGTGAAGCTAGACCACTAAGAGGAACTTCTAGAAGAGAAGTTGGTCATGGTAACTTAGCGCAACGTGGTTTAAAAGGAATGATTCCTGCAGATTGTCCTTATACAGTACGTGTAGTTTCGGAAGTATTAGAATCTAACGGTTCTTCTTCTATGGCAACAGTTTGTGCAGGTACTATGGCTTTAATGGATGCTGGTGTTAAAATGAAGCGTCCTGTTTCTGGTATTGCTATGGGATTAATTTCTGATGGTGACCGTTATGCTGTATTGTCTGATATATTAGGTGATGAAGATCACTTAGGAGATATGGACTTTAAAGTAACTGGAACTTCTGAAGGAATTACCGCTTGCCAAATGGATATTAAAATTAAAGGATTATCATACGAAATTTTAGTGAATGCACTAAAACAAGCACGTGAAGGTCGTTTACATATTTTAGGTAAAATTACGGATACTATTTCTGCTCCAGCTGAAGATGTTAAATCTCACGCTCCAAAAATGGTTACTAGACGTATTCCTAACGAATTCATTGGTGCTTTAATTGGTCCTGGTGGAAAAGTTATTCAGGAAATGCAAAAGGAAACTGGAACAACTATCGTTATCAACGAAGATCCTGTTACTGAAGAAGGTATTGTTGAGATTCTAGGTGTAGGTCAAGAGGGTATTGATGCTGTTTTAGCTAAAATAGATGCTATCTTATTTAAGCCTGAACTTGGTAAATCTTACGAAGTAAAAGTAATTAAAATGTTAGATTTTGGTGCTGTCGTAGAATATGCCGCTGCTCCAGGAAACGAAGTTTTATTACACGTATCTGAACTAGCTTGGGAACGTACAGAAAATGTTTCTGACGTTGTTAATATGGGCGATGTTTTTGAAGTGAAGTACTTTGGCGTAGATCCTAAAACTCGTAAAGAGAAAGTGTCTCGTAAGGCTTTATTACCAAAACCAGAAGGTTATGTTGCTAGACCACCAAGAGATGACAAGCGTTCTGGTGGACGTGATAACAGAGGTAGAGACAATCGTGGACGCGATGATAGAAAACCAAGAGAAGATAAAAAAGAAGATTAATTCTTTTTAACCTTTATAATTACAAAACCTCATAGCCCTAAAAGCTATGAGGTTTTTTATTACTCGTATGTATTAAAGCTTTTGAATAGATGCCGTTTCGATACCATTACTAAAGTGCGCCCTTTCGCCTGTAGCACTCCAAAAGTTATACGTACTTTCTGAGCTAGGGCCTTGCTTAAAAAAGTCTTCTAGAGAGGTTACAATTGCTTCCTTCTTAGCATCATCTATAGCATTTTCTGGACTGATAATCACCGTTAGTGCGGTAAATTCCTTTTGAGCAACTTCATAAGAAGGTATCCTCTTACCATTTGCAGCTATTAATTCTTGTGCTGTATATGTTTTTATCTGATCTGCTGTAAATTCTCCTGCACCATTTCCTGCGACGGGATTAATAGCCACTTGAATAGCCGCTAACTCACTTTCAGGAATTAATCCCATCACATATAATTCTACATTACTATATGGAATACTATTACCACCATTAGCAAAAGTTCCAAAAGATGTTCTTCCTGCAACAGTTCCTTTATACGTATTGCTTCCTAAATCTACAAGCGTATCAAAGCCACCTAACTGACCCCCCGTACTCGCATAACCCCAATGACCACCAACCGTACTCGCTATAAAACCTTTGTTCGCCCATAAATGAGCAATTTCATGCAAAAAAGGTCCAGATTGGACAAATTCTGTTCTAGGCATAAAAATAACTCCGTTTAATCTTCCATCAGACCCAAAACTAGAAGTAGCATCAAATACACTGCCTCCTAGTCCTTGAATACTATTTTTCGCAGGAGTAGTAACACCATACGCGGTACCTTCTGGCTTTACAGCTTCTACTGCTAGAATAACAATTAAATCATAATCGTCATTAAAATGATTATAAATCTCTCTAGTAATATCCCGAACATCACCTTCTTCATTAATATATTTCTGATAGTCGGCTGCCGGAAGTGTATAATTTACAAATGCTTTGCTAGCATCAACAATAAGATTATCTGTTAAAAAAATAGCCTCAGTATCATCTACATTATCATCCTCAGTAACGGTATCACCACCATCTGCATCTACTTTCTCTTGCGCTATCGGCTCCTCCATGGTCGTTTCTTCATCACTACTGCATGAAAAATTAAAAAACGAAAGAAATAAAAGAGCAAATAGCGAGTAAAACGAAAAATTTAAGGGCTTCATACGATATAAAATTTATGATTATTATATGACAAATTTTGACAATTCTAGCACTATACCACAACGAGAAATGAACACCTTTATTTCTTCATGACTAGAATTACCTTAAAATAGCAGCATCTCCTAATTTGATTTCCTAGGCTTTTTCTATATTGCACTAATTTCAGAACCATACCAATGCACCACCACTCATTTAAAAGACTAATAACCAATACACTGCGCTATTTGTTTTTGTTCATTATAGTAGGGCTCAACCTCCTTACAGCACAGGCACAAGAAGAAATAGACGAACACAAACAAGTAGAAATCTTATTAGAAAAATCTAAAAAATTGGCCCAAACGGCCTTAGACAGCTCTTTCTTTTATGTTGAAAAAGCAATACATACTTCAAAATTAATTGGCAATGACACATTATTAGCGAAAGCCAATATACAGAAAAGTAGCCTCCATATTTTCAAAAAAGAATTCGATAAATCAGATGCACTTTTACAAGAAAACTTAAAGAAAGAACTACCTAGACATCTAAAGGGCTTAACACTTCACAATCTTGGTACCATACAGTATTACCAGCAAGATTTTGAAAAAGCATTAACCCTTTATTTACAAGCTGCAAAAATTTTGGAGCAGACAGAAAACAACCAACAATTAGTAAGTACCTACTCTAATATTGGAGCGATAAACGCTTCTTTAAAAAATTATAAAAATGCTCAACTCTATTTAGAAAGAGCACTAGCACTTAGTGATTTTAATGAGGTAATAAAGCTTCAAATTTTAGTGAATCTGTCTAACATTTATTTCAGTCAAAAACTTTTTGAAAAATATACCTCATCTATTTTTCTAGCTGAAAAAATTGCATTGAAGCATGATTCTAAGAATACTCTTTCTACCATCTATACCAATCTAGCTATGTACTATACCGATGAAGGCTCTGATTTTGACCTTGCGGCTACGTACGGCAAAAAAGCTATCGCCTTAAGAAAAGAACTTAATACTACGAATACACTTAACATTACTTATAATAATGTTGGACATGCATATCTTAAAAAAAAGGAATATCACAAGGCCATTAGCTATCTAGATAGCGCAAGCATTGGAGCACAAGGCATTGTAAAATCGTACATCTATAACAACCTTAAAGAATCTTATGTAGGTTTAGCGGATTATAAAACAGCCTTATATTATGCCGATTTAAAAGATGCCATCAAAGATTCTATCACTAATGAACAACAGAAGGAAAGCGTTGCTGAACTAACGGAAAAATATGAGTCCGAAAAAAAAGAACAACGTATTAATATACTAGACACTAAAAACAAACTACAAGCCCTTACCATTCAACAGCAGAATTATCTACTTTTAGGTGTAGTTATTTTTGCTTTACTTATTTTTGTTTTAGGGTATTTTGGATTCAAGAATTATAAGATACAGCAACAATTAGATAAAGTATTACTGCAGCAACGCTTGAGGAAAACACAATTAAATCCGCATTTCTTATTCAATGCTCTACAAAGCATACAAAACTTCATACATCAAAATGACAAAGAAAAATCAAGTGCATACCTTACAAGTTATTCTAAATTGATCCGATTCGTTTTAGAGAAATCTGATGAGGACTTTAGTACGGTTGAAGATGACGCCACAGCCCTAGAATCCTATTTAAATTTACAGCTCTTAAACTATGACAACAAATTTGCATACACGATAAACATCCATGATTCTGTCACCGAAGATTTTGATATGCTTCCAACATTAATTACCCAACCTTTTGTAGAAAATGCTATCCTGCACGGATTAAAGGACAGTATAAACGGGCACATCCATGTAACCTATTTTAAAAAGAATGACACCTTATCTGTAACCATTACCGACAATGGAAGAGGTTTTGAAATAAAAAAAGAAGATGCCAAACGATTGCATAAATCTATGAGTATGGAAATTATTCAAGAGCAATTAAAGAGCTTAAATAAAACTTCCAAGAATTTTAGAGGAGTTGTTGCGATAGATAGTTCTACAAAAGGAACACAAGTTACTTTAAGCTTTACTAACACTTAAATATAGTATATTTGAACTCCTATGAGCGCTATCTCTTGTTTTATTGTAGAAGATGACCCACAAGCATTTGCCTATGCGTCGTCTATTATGAAAAACTACAAAAATATAGCACTAATTGGCTATTCTGATAGTATCCAAGAAGCTTCTATTTTAATAAAAAAAATGAAGCCTGATTTTATACTATTAGATGTATTTCTAACGGATGGTAATGCTTTTGAATTTCTTAGATTGTTTGATACTGTGAATTTCAAAATTATTTTCACCACCTCCTTTGCTAAATATGCCATAGAAGCATTTAAATTTAGCGCAATAGATTACCTCTTAAAACCTTATGAAGAAAAAGATTTAATTTTAGCGGTAGATAAAGTAATTGCAGACATCAGTAAAACAAACTACCAATCGCAGCTAACTACCCTACTCCACAATTTTTCTCATAATGATCAATCAAAAAAATTAGTATTAAAAAATACAGATGCCATCCATGTTATTACCATAGAAGATATCTTGTTTGCTAAATCTGATAATAATTATACCTCTTTCCTCCTCAGAAACGGAAAAAGTATTTTAGTTTCTAAGCCTCTTAAATCATTTGATGAAAAACTTAGCCCTCATAGTTTTTTTCGAGTACATCAAAGCTTTTTAATTAACTTAACGTGCATAACCTCTTTTGACAAACGTAATGAAGAAGTTATTCTAGAAGAAGATCATGCTATTCCTGTAGCTCAAAGTAAAAAAAAGAGCTTGCTTAGCTATATTGATAAACTTTTTTAAAAGGTATTTTCAGCAATACAATGTACCGCCTCAAAACAAATTCTCTTTAGATATGGGGTATTACTAAATAACCGTCCTCAAACTCTCATTGTCCAAAATAGTTTTCGCTATTAGGTCTAATTTTAAATTCTAGAAATAGTAATTCCTTTTTACACTTCAACGTACATCAGTATAAAAATTAAACATAACTAACGCATATCTATTGAGAACTAGAGCTGTTAGTTATAAAAAAACACGAACATTAAACGCTAATCACAAACAAAATGAAAAAATCAGTAACAAGCTTCACTCTATTACTTTTTTGCGCACTCCTTAACTCTTGTTATGTAGTTAAAAAATCTGACGACTTTTTTGGCATTGACACCTCTACGTGCAACACCTTATATCTAATTGATGTTTCTGGTAGCATGGAAGGCATAGATGAAGGCTCAATAAAGGACCAAGTTGTAAGAGAAGTGGGCGATGAAGCAGGCAACCAAGTAAGTAAAGTAATAGGCGGAAAAATTGGTGGCCTCCTTGGAAAACAAGTCTCTAAAGAAGCGACTAAATTAGGTGCCGTAAAACGCAAGTTAATACCTGCAATAAAAGGGCTTCCTGATGGCAAAAAATTTGTTGTCTTTTCTTTTAATAATGATGTAACCAAACAAGCCACATCATTTAGAATAGCAGACAACACCACTAGAACCTCCTCCAATATATTTGTAAAGAATTTAAAAGCCAATGGAGGTACAAATACACTTGAAGGACTTTTAGAAGCTTTATCAACTTACGAGGTAGAAGAAATTGTATTAATGAGTGATGGTTTGCCTAATAGCGGTCCAGAAGCCGTACTTGATGAAATACGCAAAGTAAATACTAATAACATTATCATTCACACGATTGCATTTGGAGATGATGCCGATTTAGATTTTATGAGAACCTTAGCTCAAGAAAACAACGGAACATTTATAACCTCTAAAATATAATGTAGCCAACATAAGCACTACATAAAACTGTAGAAACTCTGATTAAAAAGCAACAGTCCGATACACCATGTATTGGACTGTTGCTTTTTAGAATGCTTTGCATGCTTAACCTTTAAACTGCCAATTAAGTATTGGTAAAGATCTTTTAGAATTTTTATTCCAAAGGCCAAATTGCAATCCTCTAAAATTAGTAGCAGAATTAAATATACCAATCTGCAAGCCACTACCCTTCTCGGAGATAAAATTAGCCGCACTAATTTGTAATCCATTAAATGTATTGGTTGAATTTCCAAAGAGTGTCCCTACCATAATTCCATTACCGTGGTAGACCTGATTACCACCATACGCTATCATTAATCCATTTCCTCTTTCAATAGTATTCGTAATTCCAGCAAGTGCTATTCCATTATGCTTTCTACTGTAGTGCATAAAAATAGTGGTAGAAATTCCGTTTACATCTATAGCTTCAAATGAACCCGTAGCTATATTAAATCCATTAATATGCTGTGAAGCATTACCTTTCAAATTATCAAAATATGCGGTATTAGAGCTAGATAATGGACTTTTAGGAGACATAAAATAGATAAACGATAATGGAAAAGCTTCTATCCTTACCCCATGAGTTCTAACCAAAGAGGTATCAGATGTTAGATTTCTTGGAACAAATCCAATCGATACTCCTACAATATCCACATTAGCATCATGCGTGGTCCACAATGGAGCTCTAAACTTTCTGGGTTGCGCCAAACCCAAAAAAGAAACAAAAACTACACAAATAAGCAATAGTACCTTCATACGTTCACTCCTTTTTATAAACACACCAATATATAGCAATATTCATCAACTTTTAGGTAAGGAAATACAATCCTTTACTACTTACTAATTGTATAATTTAAAGAATTCAACCTAAAAAAATAGTGTTTTAACCAAAAAACGTAAAATAAGAGCTACTGTTTGTAACATTTTTTATTTTTCAACGTATAATCTAATGCAGCTAATGCATAACAATATAATATTAGAAAGGAATATTTAGATGAGACAGCTAAAGATTACAAAACAGGTAACCAACAGGGAGACCGCTTCGTTAGACAAATATTTACAAGAAATTGGTAAGGTAGATTTAATTACCGCCGATGAAGAAGTAGAATTGGCACAACGAATTAAAAAAGGTGATCAAGTAGCTTTGGAAAAATTAACCAAAGCAAACTTAAGGTTCGTGGTATCTGTTGCAAAACAATATCAAAACCAAGGGCTTACGCTTCCAGATTTAATTAACGAAGGAAATCTTGGTCTAATTAAAGCTGCACAACGTTTTGATGAAACACGTGGTTTCAAATTTATCTCTTACGCTGTATGGTGGATTCGTCAATCTATCTTACAAGCATTAGCAGAACAGTCTCGTATTGTTCGTTTACCATTAAACAAAATTGGATCTATAAACAAGATCAATAAGACCTTTGCATTTTTGGAGCAAGCGCATGAGCGCCAGCCTTCACCAGAAGAAATTGCAAAAGAATTAGATATGACTGTAGAAGATGTAAAGCAATCTTTGAAAAACTCTGGTCGTCACGTCTCTATGGATGCCCCTTTAATTGATGGAGAAGATTCTAACCTTTACGATGTATTGCGTAGTGGGGAGTCTCCTAATCCGGATAGAGAGTTATTACATGAATCTTTACGTACGGAAATAGAAAGAGCATTAGAAACTTTAACTCCAAGAGAAGCAGATGTTATTCGTTTGTATTTTGGACTTGCAGGTCAGCATTCTATGACACTTGAAGAAATTGGAGAAACTTTTGATCTTACCAGAGAACGTGTACGTCAAATTAAAGAAAAAGCGATTCGTAGATTAAAGCATACGTCTAGAAGTAAAATATTAAAAACATATCTTGGATAATACTTCCGAGCACAAATTGCTGTAAAACTTTTCCTAAATTGGAAATTTGGTACAAAAATTGTAATTTGTGAACTATAACAACAGTTATCATGACTGTTCGTTTTTTGATTGATGAATAAACTCCGGCTGATTACCGGAGTTTTTAATTTTAATACGTTTTCACTTAACTGATATTCAATTTTTTAATGCAACCAGAAAACAAACAAGAGCAACCCAACAATCCACTTCATGGTGTAAAGCTTAAAGATATCCTTGAGTTTTTAGTAGAAAAATATGGTTGGAAAGAAATGTCTTTACAAATAAATATTAATTGTTTTAAAAGTAATCAAACCATAAAATCTAGTTTAAATTTCTTACGAAAAACACCTTGGGCTAGAGAAAAAGTAGAACATTTATATTTAAAATCAATTAAAAAATAATGCCATTACATATTGTTTTATTTGAACCAGAAATCCCTAATAACACAGGAAATATTGGCCGCCTTAGTTTAGCCTCTGGGAGTCATTTACACCTCGTAAAACCTTTTGGTTTTGAACTTAGTGATAAGCGCGTAAAAAGAGCAGGATTAGATTATTGGCAGCACATTTCTTTGACTATTTATGAAAGCATTGAGGATTTTTATTCAAAGAATTCTGAAAAGGAATTTGCCTACTTCTCTAGTCACGGAACCAAAACCCATTGGGACATCAACTTTAAAGACGATTTATTTCTAATTTTCGGAAAAGAATCTAAAGGCTTACCGGAAGAAGTAACTGCACAAAATACCAATAATTTGTACAAAATACCTTTACATAGTCATCATATTAGAAGTCTTAATTTAGCAAATGCCGTAAGTATTGTTGTTTATGAAGGCCTTAGACAACTTAGTCTGTAGATTGTTACAATTACAAAACCTATTAACTCATATCGTTTATAAACAGGATTGACTTTATAGTTCCCCATCAAATTCACTATTTTTGTAGAAACACAAAAGGACAGATTTCAAATGGGAAATATAATTATTGCACCTTCACTTTTGGCGGCAGATTTTGGAAACTTACAGCGCGATGTAGAAATGATAAACAATAGCAACGCAGATTGGCATCATATAGATGTTATGGATGGTGTGTTTGTTCCTAATATCTCTTACGGAATGCCTGTGGTAAAAGCTATTGCAAAATACGCAACAAAACCACTTGATGTGCATTTGATGATTGTAGACCCTGATCGTTATATTAAAACATTTGCAGCGCTAGGCGCCACCAACCTCTCTGTACACTATGAGGCTTGCACGCACCTGCACCGCACATTACAAGCTATTAAAGCCGAAGGCATGAAAGCCGGAGTAGCTTTAAACCCTCATACCAATATTATGCTCCTTGAAGATACCATTAAAGATATTGATGTTGTCTGTATGATGAGTGTAAACCCTGGTTTTGGAGGACAATCTTTCATTGATAACACCTATGACAAAATTAGAGCTTTAAAGGCTTTAATTGAACGTAAAGGAGCCAGTACACTTATAGAAATTGATGGCGGAGTTACGGCAACAAATGCTAAAGCGTTGAAAGATGCCGGAGCAGATGTGCTCGTTGCGGGGAGCTTTGTTTTTAATAGCAAAAACCCTGTTGAAACTATTCAAGAACTTAAAAATATTGCTGGATAATGAAAAAATTTGACGTTGTTATTGTTGGTGGAGGTCCTATAGGCATAGCCTGTGGGCTAGAAGCTAAAAAAAAAGGTCTTAGCTATTTAATTATTGAGAAAGGTCCCATTGTAAACTCGCTCTTTCACTACCCTAGCAACATGCAATTTTTCTCTTCGTCTGAAAAATTAGAAATAGACGAAATTCCGTTTATCAGTAAAGAACCAAAACCCAAAAGAGATGAAGCCTTAGAATATTACCGTAGAATTGTAACGAGCAATCACCTTAATATTCATCTTTTTGAAAAAGTACAAAGTGTGATCAAATCTGATCCTACTTTTGAAATCACCACGAATAAAAAAAGCTACACTGCTACAAACGTAGTTATTGCCACAGGATTTTATGATTTACCGAATACTCTAAATATTCCTGGGGAAGATTTGGAGAAAGTAAAACACTATTATGACAATCCGCACTACTATGCACAACAAAAAGTTGCCGTAATTGGCGCTAGTAACTCCGCCATAGATGCAGCTCTAGAATGCTACCGAAAAGGGGCTGAAGTAACCTTAGTCATTAGAGGTTCTGAGGTCGGTCAGCGTGTAAAATACTGGGTGCGTCCTGATATCATAAATAGAATTGAAGAAGGCAGTATAAAAGTATTCTACAACGCTACGCTGAAAGAAATAAAACATACAGAACTAGTCATTGACACCCCTGAGGGAGTTACCACTATTGAAAACGATTTTGTTCTAGCACTTACCGGTTACAAGCCTAATTTTGAATTTCTTGAACAGCTTGGTGTTTCATTATCCAATGATGAAAAAAGGTTGCCAAATTATGATCAAGAAACTATGGAGACTAATGTTCCTAATTTATTCCTAGCTGGCGTAATTTGCGGTGGCATGGAAACCCATAAGTGGTTTATAGAAAACTCTAGAATTCATGCAAAAATGATTATGGATACTATCTTAAAAAAATAAGATTCCAGTAACTAGTTGCGAATCACGGAATTCAGGGAGCAGCGTCTTAAAGAAAGGTAGTAATTTTATAGTCTATAAAAGTCGAATGTTTCATTTCGATTTTTAATGGTAATTTTTAAATATGCATTTACAGAATTTCAGTTATACCCTAAAGACATATCTTATATTTATCCAAGTATTCTTTTTATTTTCTGCGATAGGTTTATCACAAGGAAAAGAGAAAGACACTTCTAATATAGCTCCGATGGTATACTTCGGATGGTCTCAAAGAACAACTCCTAAATCTCTTGAGCCCTACTACAAGGAATTAAAAACAGCTGAATATGGCGTGCAAAGGTTTTCTGTTATAGACCAATTATTAGAATACCACATCCGAAAAACAAATACCGATTCTGTTGTACATTACGCAAACCTATATTTGAAGGAAGTAAACAACTGGAGCCAAACAGAAAAAATTAAAAAAAGGTATTCTTCAAAAGCTAACTATTATTTAGGGAAAGGAAACCTAATGAACGGGCTATATGACAACGCAGTAAAATGGTTTTTAGAAGGCCTTAAAGAGGCTGAAGAAACTAATTTTACAGAATTCAAATACAAGCACAAACTTGGACTCTCTAAAAGTTATATCTCTCAAGGCAATACAGACAAAGCAATTGGAATTTTAGAAAAATCACTTTCAGAATTTGCTCCCGAACACCCTTCTCTAAAAACACAAAATTATATTTTACTAGGAAAAGCCTATCGTTTTAATGAAAATTATGAGCAAGCTAATGTGTATTATAATGAAGCGGTAAAACTATCTAAATCATTAGATGACGAAGAAGTATTACTTACCATTCGTTTGGAAATTGCAAAACTAAAAGAAGCCCAAGGCGATTTTGATGGGGCTTTTCCAGAATATGAAAAAACAAGAAATGAAGCCAAAGAAAAAGGCTTTGATGCCATTTACTTTGAAGGCTCTCTTTTAATAGCACGACTTTATTACAAACAAGGTTTTTATGATATAGCAGTTTTGGGTTTATCTACGGCATATATTAACGCTATAGATAGTGACAATCTACAATTTCAAAGAGAGTCTTTAATTCTACAATCACGCAGTTTTCAACAACAAGACGATTTTGAAAACGCCTATGCTTCTATGACGCAACTTTTTAGGGTGATCAATGAAATCAATACAAAACAACAACAAGCTATCATCAAGGAACTTGAGGTCCAATACGAAACCTTAGAAAAAGAAAAGGAAATAAATAGTCTAGAGGAAGATAAGCTATTAAAAGAAGCGCAATTAAGCAGGCAGAAAACTATTAAGAATGCTTTTCTGATTGGTTTCTTAATTATTTTAATTCCTATTATAGCCTTACTATTTGTATACTACCAGAAATTACAAACCCAAAGTGAGCTTTCTAAAAAACAGGAAGAAATAAATACTCAGAAGGTAAAATCCTTAATTCAGGAACAAGAATTAAATCTAATAAAAGCTTCTATAGAAGGGCAAGATGAAGAGCGCAAACGTATTGCGCAAGAACTACATGACAGTATCGGCGGCAATCTTGCTGGAATAAAGCTTCAGCTCTCTAGTCTAGCTAAAGGTTCTGAAGCTTTAAAAACGATTAACAATCAAATAGATGAAACGTATCAATTAGTACGAGATATATCTCACACACTAATTCCTAAAAAATTTCAACAAAATGCCTTTACAGATTTGGTCCAACAATTTGCAAATTCAATTTCTAAAACCAATGCTGTACAAGTAGCTTTTTATCCTCATCCCAAGGAAACTATTAATAAAATTGATGAGAAAATACAGGTAGAGTTGTTCAAAATTCTTCAAGAATTAATGACCAATACCCTGAAGCATGCGAAAGCAAAAAACGTAGATATTCATTTAAATCTTATAGGAGACGAACTATCTTTACTCTTTGAGGATAATGGAATAGGATTTAATACGTTAGAAAAAGAAACTGGTATTGGTTTAAAGAACATTACAAGTAGAATTCAAAAACTAAAAGGAACCTTGCATATTGATTCTTCTGAAAATAGAGGAACTGTTATTGCCATAGAAATTCCTGATTTAAAAAAAACAGTACATGAACTATAATCTTATCATTGCCGACGACCATAAAATGTTTATTGATGGTCTTATCAGTATTCTTACTGATGCCCCTGAATTTTCTGTAATTCTTACGGCAAAGAACGGTGCACAAGTTGAAAAATATTTGAGTATAAACGGTGCTGACAATATTCATCTATTGATTACAGATTTAACAATGCCAGAAATGGATGGAATTGAATTAAATAAGATTGTTAAAAGCAAATACCCTTCTTTAAAAACGCTTGTAGTAAGTATGCATATTGATGGGATGATGATAGACAAACTCATCAAAAATAATGTAGATGGATATGTTCCTAAAAATGCAGAAAAAGAGGAATTACTAACTGCAATACGCAGTATTATTAAAGGCGAAAAATATTTCTCTCCAGAAATAAAGAAAGCCTATACGGATGCGATGTTCGAAAATAAAAAAATGGAAGAAATTTCACTGACGGATCGTGAGAAAGAAGTACTGAAACTTATTGCCGAAGAAAATACTACGCAAGAAATTGCCGATAAATTATTTCTAAGCAAACATACGATAGAAAGTTATCGAAAAAATTTAATCTCCAAACTAAACGTAAAAAACCTAGCTGGTTTAACCAAGCATGCTTTAAAAATGGGACTTTTAGATGCATAACATCTAATTAAATAAGAGCAGCTCTTAAGCCAATAATCTAGCCATCCCTGAAAACAGGGGGTGCCAATTTCACTTTTTTAAGTGTAAAAAAGATAGTGCAATCGCTTGACCTTTGTATTGAACAAACAACAATACAATTATGAAGCATTCTATTATCTTAATCGCACTTACTACTTTATTTATCTCTTGCTCTAACGATAAGAAAACTACAGAAACGTCAAAGCAAGCGTCTATTATCAAATCAGATTTACTGTTAACTAACAGTGCTGTAAAACCATTCTCAGGTCAGAATAATACAGATACCCTTACTATTTTAATAAACGGGAAATCTCTTTTACAAAGTACAGCTACTATAAAAGTGACTAACAATAAAGGCGAAGAATTGCTTTGTGACACACTTGCTACTACACGTTTATTAAATCCAGAATACAGAACAGCAAACTCCGCATTAAAGGATGCTCAAATTAGAGAAACGGTTTCTAACCTATTTACCACAGACGAATATCTAAAATATTTCAAGCAAAAAGAAATAGCTAGCAATCAAATTAAGTAATTAAACTCTAATTTATTCGTCATGATAATTTACGGTACCCGTTCTGCACATTTAGATTCCGTTCAAAAGACAACACCCGTTTGTCCTAATTGCGAAGAAAAAGGATCATTACTCATCAGTGTATATAGAAAGCATGCACACATTTTTTGGATTCCAATTTTCCCATTAGGGAAATCTGGAGCTTCGCATTGTAAAAATTGCAAGCAAGCCTTACGTTCTAGTGAGATGCCAGAACATTTAAAACAAGAATATCTAAAAATAAAAAAGGAAGTCAAAGGTCCCATTTGGCAATTCTCAGGAATGTTTATAGCACTTTTCTTTCTAGTTTTGGCTGGCTTTGCTAGTCAGAATAATAAGAAATTAGAAAAAGAATACTTAAACCAGCCCATGGCAGGAGACATTTATGAATATAGAGTTGCTAACAAGCAATTTTCTACCATGAAGGTCATCGAAGTAGATACAGATAGCGTCTTTATTGCTTTAAACGATTTTGAAATTAGCAAAGCCTCACGAATTTATAAAATAGATAAACCTGAGAATTACCCGGATGTAGTCTATGGCTTTTCCAAACAAGAAATTACCGCTATGTATTCTAGCGGTAAAATCTTTGATATAAATAGACAGTAACCACTTCTACTTTAAGATATCTAATAATGTGGCTGGTATGCTGTCTAAAGCCGTTGAGTCTGTTTTTATTTCAGCTGGAACAATACCTTGTAAAGAATCTATAGGCACCGGAAGCTGTGATAATATTTTTAAGGAATCTTGAATTCTAAGATTCTGTAAGTACAAAGTATCTGCTTTTGCAAACTCAAAAGCATCTTTAGCATTCATTTCTAAATAAGGCGGACAAGGAAAATGATCAAAATCATATTTAAAATTAGTAAGTATAGGCCTTTTCCAAGTGCTTAAATCTCTAAAGACAGCAGCTACCATGGGCAAAGCAGTATTGGAACCAGATCCCATTCTAGTTGTTGAAAATTGTACTCGCTTATCATAAGTACCAACCCAAGCACCTATAACAAGTTCTGGCGATGCACCTATAAACCAGCCATCACCATTATTTTGTGTAGTTCCCGTTTTTCCAATTAGGTTATACGGAATACCGTAGCCCGTTAGGCGAAAACCTGTACCGTGTTGCACTACCCCTTCCAACATCTTTTGTAGTTGTTTCACATGTGTATAGCCTGCTACGCGCTCTTGATACACTGGTTTAGCTTCATATATTACAATACCTTCTTCATTAATTATTCGTTCTATAGCATACGGTTTAATTCTGTTACCTCCGTTAGAAATACTCGCATAAGCAGTAACCATTTCTAAAAGACTAATGTCTGCGGTACCCAATACAATAGAAGGCACTTCCGGAAGTGTTGTTTCAATACCCATCTTTTTAGCCTGCTCAATGACACGGTTAACCCCTGCTTTTAGTTGTATGTTTACAGAAACGGTATTTACAGAATTTGCCAATGCTCCATGCATACTATAACTACCGCCATAGCCTCCAGAAGCGTTTCTAGGCTGCCAATCTTCATATTCAGCGTAGGTTACCAAATTATTGTTATAGTAGCTACAAACATCCTGGCCTGACTCTAGAGCAGCTAAATAAGTAATTGGTTTAAACGTAGAACCAACTTGACGCGGAGTACGGATATTATCCGTCTGACTAAAACCATAGTCAATACCACCAACATAGCCCATAATTCTACCTGAAGTACTACTCATAACGAATAAACTCGCATGCAATCTGTTGATACTTTTCGCTATAGAATCTTCTAGAGACATCATCTTCTCTTCGTAGCCTTTACCTACTTCCCAATAGTTTCTTTTCTTCTTTTTAGTGATAAAAGATGAGATTTCTTCTTCGCTCTTCCCTTCTCCTTTTAATCTTTTTACTTCTTTAGTTTCAGCTGTAATTTGTTGAAGTAAGGCTTCCTTACCACCTTCAATAGTGGCAGCATCCCAATATTGGTCCATCAATTTTTGCAAGCTTTCAATTTGACGGTTTAATGCTTTTTCTGCATATTCCTGAATGCTTGTATTTAGAGTCGTATAAACACTTAAACCATCTGCCTCCAAATCATAAATATGACCATCCTCTGCGGGGTTTTCTGCAGCCCACGCAGCAAATTCTTCAGCTACGACATCTTTAAAATAAGATGAGAAAGAAGATATTTTTTTAGGCAATTGATAATCTAAAACCAAGGGCTTTTTAGCAGCTTCTTTTTCTGCCTCAGTGATATAGCCATATTTTGCCATTTGGCTTAACACAACATTTCTACGATTGGTTGCTCTTTCGGGATTTATTCTAGGATTGTAGTAAGATGGTGCTTTTAACACCCCCACTAAAGTAGCACACTCCTCTAAGCTAAGTTTCTCCGGAGGTTTATTAAAAAAACGATACGCCGCTTTTTCAATTCCATATATATTCTCTCCAAAAGAAACGGTATTAAAATACAGTAATAATATTTCATCTTTACTGTAAATGCTTTCTAAGCGTCTAGCAATAAATAGCTCTCTAATTTTATTAATAGGAGTAGAAAGAAAAAACTGCTTTTGTCTCCCGAATATATTTTTAGCTACCTGCTGCGTAACTGTACTCCCACCACCTGCATTCTGCCCAAGTACTATTGACTTTACAAACACACGACCATAACTTTTATAATCTATCCCACCATGCGTGTAAAAACGACTATCTTCTGTTGCAACCAAAGCTTCTTTTAAATGCTTAGAAATTTGAGTGCTATCTGCGTTAGATCTATTTTGAAGAAAGTAGTATCCTATGGGTTCATTATTGGAAGCATAAATTGTAGACGTCACCGGATTTTCTAATTGCCTCAGATACTCCTTCGTTGGTAATTTCCCGAAGGCTCCAAAATATACTAAAAGCAAGAATATCAATCCGAATAGAAAGCCTAGTCCTATTAGATAAAAAAAACTTTTAAAAGGGTGTTTACGCGCAAACTTGAATACTGTTTTAGCTTTAGTAACTATTGTGTTTTTCAAGGTTGTAATTTTTTCCATAAGCCTTATTAGCTGCCACACTAAAAAAATTGAGCGCGCAAAATTAACTTTTTTTAGATACCAACAAACAAATAGTATAAAATACTATTATTCATATGCTTAAGGCATTTAAAATAATGATGGAATTTACAAAAATTGTCTTAACAAAAGTTCTTTACCTAAAAAAAACCATTGTTTAAGCAACAATGGTTTTAGTGAATAACAAATTAAAAAACGTACACTGATGATAAGTAGAATTTACTCCACTTAAAACTATGCCAAGATAAAATACCTATCTAAGCTAATTCTTCAAACTTTAGCTGAAGACTATTAAGGCTTTTTATTAAAAAATTATAGGCGTACTAAGAAGCTAGAAACAATAAACAAGTTAAGCAACTTGCTTCGCCTTTTCGTCTATTGTAAGGAACTGATTGATCAGTGATTTCCATTTCTGAACTCTTTTAACCTCAAAATCTTCTGAATAGTTCAGCGTTTCATCATAAAAATTAAGTTCAAAAGGCTGACCCGACTTCAACGTTATTTTCAAATCTAGTTTTTCTAAATGCGAATCCTTTTTATTTTTTACTTTGAAAAATTTTCTTTGCTCTAAGATCATACAATCTTTTATAGAAGAAATGGCTACAACATGCTCATAAATTTCATTTTCTGAGAATTTTAAGAACACTATTTTTTGTTCTTTTTCATCAATTCCAATATAGGAATTACCCCAAAGTTCACTTTGAGAGATTGTTAATTTATTTTTTGTGCTTAATGCTTTTGCTGCTTCTTTAACTTTTTTAGAGGCAGACTTTCCTGACATGTTAAATAAAAAGAAGGGTATAAAAATTATGCCTACTAAAACGAGACATATGGTGATAAATGAAGTATCCATACTAGTTTTTGTTTTTAAAATGATGATAGAAAAGAGCTCTTAAACCACTGTATATGTTCTTCAATACAGTTTAATTAATGCCCTCATAAAATACTAGCAACAACGCTCGTGGTGCTAGTTCATAAAAATCACTTAAAAACTAAGGAAAGGAATGAAAATGATAGGCAATCTGATGCGTATCAAAATTAAGATCTATAAAACCGCCAGAAGAAATATATAATAAAGCGATTTGATTTTTACAAATACATAAATTCTCTAATGGATTTAAAAAAGAGCCAAAATGTAAATTTACAGTGCTATCTGGATTGGAAGAAGTCGTATTTTCCCAAAGAATATTTAGTGCATCTACATTGATCGTAAACCTATCTTGCACGGCAGTTTGATCAAGGATAACAGCCACCTCTAAATTGTCATGCTTCGCCTCGATTTCAACAGCCGCAAAAGACCCTTGAAAACTGCTACATAACAGTATAAATAATAAACTCCTAAACCACAACATCTTGCTCATCTAAAAAGATAAATTTAATGTATTTATAAGACTACAAAGGTACATTAATATTTCATCTACAATATTTTTTATAATTCCTTTAACGCAACAATTATTCATCTAATTTTACGCGATTTTTTGAAAAAGATATTATATTAATTCCTATATTAAATGAATGAACTTATAGTGTGTTTAGGTTTTTTTATTGCAGCCTATTCGGTTATTGCTAATGATGTTATACAAACATTAGGCACTTTTATTTCATCAAATAGCAAAACCAAATGGTGGTACCTATGGGCTTTTGCCGGTACCATTTTAACACTAACCTTATTTTTTGGCTGGTATTTTAATAATGGTGATGTTTCCTATGGCCGTCTATCACAAATACCACTGCCTAATCCGCTACCATGGTGGTATCTTCTAGCACCTTTAAGTTTATTAATTATTACACGCTTTGGAATTCCGGTAAGTACTACTTTCATGATTTTGAGTGTATTTTCCTCTGGGCAGCTCATAGAAAAAATGATTCTCAAATCTATTTTCGGGTATGTCCTAGCTTTTATAGCGGCATTGGTACTCTACCTAATTATTGCTAAGAAATTTGAATCTAAAGCTGCTATCCGGTTGATGGATAAAAAGAAGCAAAAACCTTATTGGCTAGTTGCTCAATGGTTTTCTACTGGATTCCTATGGTCACAGTGGTTAATACAAGACTTTGCAAATATTTTTGTCTTCTTACCTCGCCAATTAACTATTTCCGAATTAGGGCTAGCCCTTATTGTTATTTTAAGCATCATGGCCTACATCTTTAATGTAAAAGGAGGAAACATACAAAAGATTGTAAATCAGAAATCAAACACACAGCACATCCGTTCTGCAACAATTATTGATGCTTGCTACGGTGTATTACTTTACCTATTTACTATTTTAAATGATGTTCCTATGAGTACCACTTGGACTTTCGTAGGTATATTGGCAGGTAGAGAAATTGCGATAAAATATCTTTTAGAGAAAAAACAACTAAAAACAACGTATACCCTTATTATTAAAGATTTAGCAAAAGTGAATATAGGCCTTATGATAAGTATTTTGATTGCGTACTTAATTCAGTTTTTAAAAGCATAGTTTAGGTGTTTTCAAGAATTCTAATCAAGCGTGTTTCCGTGAAATGGACAATAGCTCCAATTCCCTTTCATTGCAGCATTATCAACAGTGCAGTTTTTTGGGGGTAGTAAAGTAGTTAGCGGTAGCGCATACTCAAATTCTTTATTAGAGTGATAAATCATAAACTCACCTTCTTTGTATTCATCTACCAACAGCTTACCGTTTTCATCTTTATTTTCAAAAAAATAAAAACTCATACCCGCTCCAAATTGTCCCATCATGTTTTCAAACATTGGCTTCATAGTTTCTGAAATTGAGCGCACCGAGATATCCAATTGATTTTCTGGAATTGGTTGTTGTGGTTCACCTTCGTTTATTTTTACAGTTATTGAATTTCTTATCGTTTCTTCTGAAGCAAATGTTAGAGAGCCATCAAGATGTATATCTACATCTAATGCACAAACAAAAATATAATCATCGAGTGTCTCTAAAATAAGATGTACCATATCCTCAGGTACTGCTGGATTATCTGCCAAAGCAATTCTCCAATAACTTCTAGGAAGCCAAAAAGATAAGGTCATGTTTTCACCATCCTTTTTCCAAATTTGAATTTCCCGAATGTATTCCGTAAGCGGCACTTTATGCTCTTCTTGGCCTATTGCAGGCGCTGAGAACACTAAAATTAAGAGTAAGATTGCATATTGAATTTTCATCATTATTAACTATTATTTTATTGGTATTTACCGTTTTTAAACTTCAATACTTGATCCTGATTTGTAATCTTTTCGTCTTCTACGCAATCACCGTTTGAAGCTTCTTTTCTAGTTGTTGTTTTCACAATGCTTTTAACTAATATATCAAAATAGCCATTTGTTTTTGTCTCCTTAAGGATTAACACTTTTTCAACGCCACTTAGGTCTGCTTCGCATTCTGAATCCACTTCCCCACCATAGTACATCATTTCAAAATTTTTCAAAACCTGTTTTAGGGTATTATTTTCATCAAAATATAACGAAATTGTTTCATGACTATACGGATTTGGGTGTGAGTTATTGTAATAATAAACGCGAATACCGAATGCCCTAGTGTTTTCTGAAAGAAGATAAGGAGCCGTATCAATCTTTAATTCCGCCAATTTTACCGCGTCAGAATACCACTCGTTCGTTAATGAGCTTTCAAAAAACCTAGATTTTATTTTCCCTGTATCTGTTTCTATAATTAAAATGTGACTATTGAGCTCAAAATAATCTTCCTTTTCTTGGACAATTTCTGGAATAACAACAATAGTTTCCTCCGGATTATCAGGCTTTACCTTAGCTACAATTAGAGCTGTTTTACATTCAGACAAGCCTAAATCTAGCTGACTTAATATCGTCTTTAAATGTGGTATTTCTTGAGAAGTAAGCATTACAGAATAAGATAAAGTGATCAGTATAATTAGCCGTTTTAAAAAACTTTTAAAAAAATACACCCCTTTATTCATATACTATTTTGTGTTTTCATTTTAAAAAAATTCAAGATACAGATATTTATCTTATCATAAAAAAATGGACTAGGGATGAACTGCGTTGATCCCTCAAAGCTCCGCTTTGAAAATAAAAAGTCTCACAAAATATACCCAAGCAAGCATTAAAACTATATTCAACATTTTCACAAATAAGGGATGAACTGCGTTGAACCCTCAAAGCTCCGCTTTGAAAATAAAAAGTCTCACAAAATATACGCAAGCAAGCTTGTATATTTTGTGAGACTTTTTATTTATTCGTGACCGCGAAGGGATTCGAACCCCCAACCCTCAGAGCCGAAATCTGATATTCTATCCAGTTGAACTACGCAGCCATTATTTTCTTAGGCTAATTTCTTTTTTACAATCATAGAAATAGTTTTGCCGTCTGCTTGACCTGCAAGCTCTTTTGAAACCATTCCCATAACTTTCCCCATATCTTTCATACCTGCTGCTCCAGTAGCTTCTATAGTCTGTACAACAACTTTCTCTATTTCTTCTTCCGATAACTGCTCTGGCAAGAATTTTTCTATTATAGCTACTTGCTCTAATTCTGGGGCTGCTAAATCTTCTCTGCCTTGCTCTATAAAAATAGCGGCGCTATCTTTACGTTGCTTTACAAGCTTCTGAACTAGTTGAATTTCTGCATCTTCTGAAATAGCTTCTCCTGAACCATTTTCTGTTTGCATTAGTAACAACGCCGATTTTATTGCTCTTAACGATTCTAAAGCTACTTTATCTTTAGCTTTCATCGCTGTTTTCATCTCGGTCATTACCTGTTCTTGTAAGCTCATAATATTCTATTTTAGCGGGACGAAGATAAAAAAATAAACCCAAAAATAGCTCGTATTTTTGGGTTTATAATCAGGTTAAAACATTCTTTAATCTACATTGTCATGCAAGAAAGAATTGTTCGTTCTTATTTGAATATCATCATTGCTATCCTCACTCAATGATGTTCTAGAAATCTTATTCTCTCTATTCACCTCATTTAAATGAACGCCTTGACGCTTGTATGCTGGATGCTTTTCTATTTCATCAATATGCTTCGCATTGTTATTCTGAAACTTGTAGTTAAAATCTTTAAGCTTACGTTTTCTTTCTTCAGACCTGCTTCTTAAAAGTTCTTCTAAAGGCATATCCATAGGATCTACGTCTGCGACTTCTTCTACTTGCTTTGTTTCTTTCTCTACTGTCTTTTGCTCAAAACGTAATTCCTCTTCTAAAACCTTAGGAGCTACTTTTTCTGCTTTAGACTTAGCATCATTAAGCTTACCTTCTAACTCCATATAATCATCAAGACTATAGCGTTTTTCACCTTGCTTATTGTACTCGACTACTGGGATAACTTCGATAGGATCTTTTACTTCCATATCTCTTACTTCATCATCCAAAGAAAATAATACTACATTTTCCTTTTTGTCTTCTTTAATTTTTTCTGCCTCTGGGCCATCAAAACTAAAAATAAACTGATCATCTTCTATTTTTGCTGAAGAAACAGTAATAGGATCAATAACTTCAAAATTATCAATCTTAGCTTTAGAATCTACAATAATAAAATCATCACCTACATTATCAGCAATCACTTCATCATAAAAGACATTAAAGTTTTTAATATAGCTAGATGTCGGAATCAAATCCATCTCTGGCTTATCTTCTTCTAAAACATGCTTTACAATTTTAGGTTCTTCTTTTACTACCTTTTTTTCTTCCTCTTCTTCGACCAACTGAAAGACTACATTCTCTGAACCCATTAATACTTGCTCTGCCTTTTGGCTATCTTCAAGGGTATGGATTATTTTTTTAGATTCTGTATTTACAATAGTATCCTGCTGGTCAATATTAAAACCCGTGGCGATCACCGTTACAGCAATTGCTTCCCCCAGTGTTTCGTCTTCACCAACACCCATAATGATGTTTGCACTATGACCTGCTTCTGTTTGGATATGATCGTTGATCTCTCCTATTTCATCAATCGTAATTTCTTTAGTTCCAGAAACGATTAACAACAATACATTCTTTGCTCCAGATATTTTATTATCATTCAACAATGGAGAATCTAAAGCACTCATAATTGCTTCATTAGCTCTATTGGAACCTGATGAAGTTGAAGACCCCATGATTGCCGTACCACTATTTGAAAGTACTGTTTTAGCATCACGTAAATCAATATTCTGTGTGTAGTGGTGTGTTATAACCTCTGCAATACCTCTCGCTGCTGTAGCTAACACTTCATCAGCCTTAGAGAAACCAGCTTTGAAACCTAAATTTCCATAAACCTCTCTTAGTTTATTGTTATTAATAACGATTAGAGAATCTACATTGTTACGTAACTTTTCAATCCCTGCTTGCGCTTGTTTGGTTCTCATTTGACCTTCAAACTGAAAAGGAATTGTAACAATACCAACCGTAAGGATATCCAGTTCCTTCGCTTGTTTTGCTATCATTGGTGCCGCACCTGTTCCAGTACCACCGCCCATTCCTGCAGTAATGAAAACCATTTTAGTGTTGGTACCCAACATATTCTTTATTTCTTCCATACTCTCAATAGCAGATTGCTCTCCCACTTCTGGGTTTGCACCAGCACCAAGACCTTCAGTTAAGGAAACCCCTAATTGAATTTTATTGGGTACTGTACTATTATCAAGTGCTTGGGAATCTGTATTACAGATAATGAAATCAACACCATTAATTCCCGCCATATACATGTGGTTAATTGCGTTGCTCCCACCGCCACCTACCCCGATGACTTTTATTACATTACTCTGATTTTTGGGCAAATCAAAGGAAATACTTCCAAATTCGTTACTGTTACTCATACGTTCTGTATTACTGGTTATACTGTGTTCTTCGTGCTTTTTTATTCTGCGTTGTCCAAAAAGTCTTTTAACTTATCTGACCATTTGTCAAATATAGATTTCCGATCTCTTTGAATTTCCGGTTTTACTACTGCAGTTTCTGCTTCAGTAGTATCATCATTCATTTCATTTTCTGGCAATTGATTTTGCAGTTCTTCTTCCTCAGCCTCAATTGCTTCATTCTTAGCTTTTGTTTTCAATGCATTCATTAAAAGCCCTACTGCTGTTGCATATAACGGACTCGCGATTTCCTCATCAGAATCGCCAGCTAAGTGTTCGTTTGGATAACCAATTCTGGTATCCATTCCTGTAATATATTCTACCAATTGCTTTAAATGCTTTAACTGGCTGCCACCACCCGTTAATACAATACCTGCAATTAATTTTTTCTTTTGTTCATCATGACCATAATTCTTGATCTCAACATACACTTGTTCTACAATTTCCACCACTCTTGCATGGATAATTTTAGACAAATTCTTAAGTGTTATTTCTTTAGGCTCTCTTCCACGTAATCCTGGAATAGAGACAATTTCATTTTCTTTATTTTCTCCTGGCCATGCAGATCCAAACTTAATCTTAAGTAATTCTGCTTGCTTTTCAATGATGGAGCACCCTTCTTTGATATCTTCCGTGATAACATTACCACCAAATGGGATTACCGCTGTATGGCGGATAATACCATCTTTGAAAATAGCCAAATCTGTAGTACCACCTCCTATATCAATTAAAGCTACACCTGCTTCTTTTTCTTCTTGACTCAATACGGCATTAGCAGACGCCAATGGCTCTAATGTGATGCTACCCAAGTCTAAACCTGCACTCTTAATACAGCGTCCTACATTTTTAATAGAAGACACTTGCCCTACCACCACATGAAAATTAGCTTCTAAACGAGCGCCATACATTCCCATAGGTTCTTTAATCTCTGCCTGGCCATCAATTTTATATTCTTGTGGTAAAACATGAATAATCTCCTCACCAGGAAGCATGATTAATTTATATACTTGATTACATAACTTATCTACATCATCCTCATTAATAACCTGTTCAGAATCATCTCTGGTAATGTAATCACTGTGCTGCAAACTACGAATGTGTTGCCCTGCGATACCTACTACTACAGAACCAATCTTTAATCCTGAATTAGATTCCGCTTGTTCTACAGCTTGTTGAATAGATTGTATGGTTTGCGTGATGTTATTTACAACACCTCTGTGTACTCCAAGACTTTTAGATTTTCCAATGCCTAAAATTTCAATCTTCCCATACTCATTTTCCTTACCGATTATGGCAACTATTTTGGTAGTCCCAATATCTAAACCAACTGAATATTTACCTTGTTCCATATCTTAAATTTTGGTACACACTACCTGATTATTATACTCTAAGCTTACCAAACTATAATTGGTAAGCGAATTATCTTTTTTACCTTTTTTATAAAAAGCTCTAAACTTGTTAAATTTTTGATCTAACTCCTCCGCTTTTCCAAGGTTTACTACAAAACTTTCTGTTCTAAATTTCAACTGATATTTTTGGTTTCTTAACACCTGAATACCAATTACATTTTTGCGCAAAAAATCATCTCCATTCACATAGTTCAGTATAAAATGTACTTCTGCTAAACTATCTTCAGTGATATTTCCTGTTATGACAGGAACCCTTGCGGAATGATTTCTAGACAGCGGCATACGCTTTCCTTCATCATCTAGATAATATATTGTACTACTTTCCACACGACCAATGGGGTTACGTTGAGCGATTTTCGTCGTCAACTTACCATTAACCGTGAGGTATACTTGTGCCTTTTTAACCATTTCATTGGCCTCAATGGCCTTTTCCATGTTATTCAAAACTAAATTTTCTTTGGGTACCATATCAAACCCTTGGAAACTTTGTATTAACAATTTATTAACCATACCCGTAGTCACATATAAATTATTCTCATCGGTGAACATAACATCCAGTTCTGAAATAGGTTTTTTGCTATGTCTACTATTAGAAAACGCAAAGAGCCCCATCACTGTAAGTAACAACACCAACACTTTTACAATGCTCCAATTAACCTTCATTTACTATAGCTTTTTGAATTTTCATTACTTCTAAACCTATATCGCCTGCGCCCATCACTATTAAAACTTCTGGCGCTTGTTTTTGTATTTCCGAAATCAACTCTGATTTCTGAACTAATTTTTTATGTTGACTAGTTATTTTACGCAACAACCATTCCGATGTAATGCCCTCAATTGGCTTTTCTCTCGCCGGATAAATATCCAGTAATAAAACGTTTGCAAATTTCGATAAACTTTCTGCAAAATCCTCAGCAAAATCCTTTGTTCTTGAAAATAAATGCGGTTGAAAAACAGCCAATACTTTTTTACCTGGATGCATTTCCGAAACAGCCTCAAAAACAGCGTTTATCTCTGTAGGATGATGCGCATAGTCATCAATAAATATAAAGTCATCATTCTTAATTCGGTATGAAAAACGGCGTTGCACCCCTTTAAAACTTTCCAATGCAGGAAATAGATTCTCTGGTTTTACATTGGCCTCTAAAGCCATCCCTAATGCCACTACTGCATTTAATAAATTATGCCTTCCTGGTTTTTTAAAACGTATGCCTTTGTATAAAACTGTAGGCGTTTGTAACTCAAAAACATAAGCTCCATTAACTATTTCGACATTTTTCGCACAATAATCCGCATCATCCTCTATGCCATACGTAATACCTTCCATAGGTAAGCCGTTTCTAACGAACAATTTTCCACCTACTTTAATTCGTGCAGCAAACTCTCTGAAAGACTTCTGCAATTCTTCCCCTGTGCCATAGATATCTAAATGATCTACATCCATAGAGGTTACACAAGCAATGTTCGGTGATAAACGCAAAAAAGATCTATCAAACTCATCTGCCTCTACTACGGAATATTCTGAACCTTGAAAATAAAAATTACTCCCAAAATCTTCCGATATCCCTCCTAAAAAAGCCGTCATAGGAACATGAGCTTCTTTTAATATATGTGCTAATATACTGGAAGTCGTTGTCTTCCCATGCGTACCCGCTACTGCAAAACAAAAAGTTTCATTTGTTACTAAACCCAAAACTTCCGAACGCTTCTTTACTGTAAATTTTTGATCAAAAAAGTAATTCAATTCTGAATGCTCTTTAGGAACCGCTGGGGTATACACAATTAGACAAGTCTCCTTATCTAAAAAATGAGAAGCAATCAGCGCCACATCATCTTCATAATGGATCGCCATGCCCGTCTCTTCCAACTCTAGCGTGAGCGGTGAAGGCGTTTTATCATATCCGCCCACATTTTTACCTAAATACACAAAATACCTAGCTAAGGCCGACATTCCTATGCCGCCAATACCTAAAAAATATACGCTATGTATCTGATTCATGTTCATAATCAACCCCTAAGTCTCCCTAAGCTTTTATTTTATTTTTTAATAATTTTTCAATTTCATCTACAATATCACTTGTAGCATTTGGCATTGCCATTTTCTTGCTATTGACACTCAACTCTTGTTGCTTCTCTTCATCTTTAAAAAGCACTGAAAAAACACTTTCAAACTGTGATGCTAAATCACTTTCTTTTACCATTAATGCCGCATCTTTTTGCACTAATGCCATGGCATTTTTGGTTTGATGATCTTCTGCAACGTTTGGCGAAGGAATGTAGATTACTGGTTTTCCAACAATACACAATTCTGACACCGAACCTGCCCCAGCTCTACTAATTACAAAATTAGCCGCCGCATACGCAAAATCCATCCTATTTAAAAAATCAAATACTTTAACGCTATCTGATTGGTGTTTTTTATACTCTTCGTAATATAACTTACCACATTGCCACACTACTTGTATGCCTAAAGTTTTGAAAAAGTCTAATTCTTTTTCAATAAGTTGGTTTATTCTTCTTGCCCCTAGACTACCTCCTAAAACCACTAAAGTTGGTTTTGACGCATCTAGCTCAAAAAATGCTAAAGCTTCTTGCTGCGTTGCCGCCATAGTCACCAAATCTTCACGTACAGGGTTTCCTGTTTTTACAATTTTATCTGCTGGAAAAAATTTCTCCATGCCATCATACGCTACACAAATTTTCTTAGATTTCTCTGCTAATAATTTATTCGTAATTCCTGCAAAAGAATTCTGTTCTTGTAGCACACATGGCACCCCTTTTCCTGCGGCTCTTTTTAAAAGCGGACCACTAGCAAAGCCACCGGTACCAATTACCACATCTGGATTAAACCTGTTTACAATTCCACCTGCTTTCACCAAACTACTAATGAGTTTAAAAGGAAACATCAAATTTTTGAAAGTCAGTTTTCTCTGCAATCCTGAAATCCACAATCCTTCTATCTTATACCCTGCATTGGGTACTTTCTCCATCTCCATTCTATCTTTTGCACCCACAAACAAAAATTCAGCAGTAGGATACCTACGCTTTAGTTCATTTGCGATTGCCACTGCCGGATAAATATGTCCGCCAGTACCACCTCCAGATAATATAAATTTATAATTGTCCACTTAACACTTCTAAAGGGTTTGTATCATCTATTTCTGCTCCACTAGACTCTTCACTTGTTTCTTTATTACTGGCACTCAATATAATACCAATTGCCAAACAAGTCATCCAGGTAGAGGTTCCTCCACTACTAATTAGCGGCAATGTTTGTCCTGTTACAGGAAATAATTCTACAGCAACCGCCATATTTATAAATGCCTGAAAAACGATAGGTAAACCAACACCAACGACTAATAATTTCCCAAAAATGGTGTTATTGCCATTTGCAACCACAACAATTCTAAAAAGTAACAACAGATAGAAGAAGACTAAAATTAGTCCACCTACTAAACCGTACTCCTCAACAATGATGGCGAAAATAAAATCTGAAGAACTTTGAGGCAGAAAATTCTTCTGAATACTTTTACCTGCACCTTTCCCGATTACCCCGCCTGTAGCGATGGCAATTTTCGCTTTTTCAATTTGATAATCCGCATCACTATCTTCGTCATTAGCAAAATTTTCAATCCTATTTTGCCATGTATTTACGCGATTAGGAAATAAATCTGGAGCTGCCTTTGCCACCAAGATAAAAAGGGTCAACACTAAAATACCACTACCTATAATTCCTAATAAATATTTAATAGGATAGCCTCCTAGAAAGCACAATACCATAACCATGAAAAAGATAATGGCTGCTGTTGAGAAATTCGCAGGTAAAATTAGAATCAAAACCAAAAAAACAGGTATCCACAACGGCAAAATACTCTCTTTAAAAGTGATGGCTTTATCTTTTATTTTCGTTAAATAACGTGCTACATAAGCCATTAAAACTACGGCGGCTAAATTTGAAGTTTGAAATGTAAACCCAACCAAAGGCAAGCGAATCCATCTACTTGCATTGGCCCCACCAATTGTAGTGCCTTGTGCCAACGTATATGCTAATAATAATAACACAATAGGCATTGCAATTAAAGATAACCCCTTGAAAAAATGTGTCGGGATTTTATGTACGCCATAAATAATTCCGAAACCTAAAGCCAACAACAACCCATGTTTAAACAAAAAGCTCAGCGTAGTTCCTGTCCCATTTCCAACAACGTATACCAGATTACTGCTTGCGCTGTAAACTGGTAAAAAAGAAAACAAGGCAAGTAAGGCCACTATAGCCCAAATTGCTTTATCTCCGCTTATTTTGTTGAAAAATTCCATTTTTATTATAAGTTTTTTACTGCTGCTTTAAATTGATTTCCGCGATCTTCATAATTATCAAAAAGATCAAAACTAGCACATGCTGGCGATAATAAAACAGTATCACCTCGTTCTGCCATTTTATAAGCCACCTTTACAGTTTCTGCCATATCATATGTTTCAACCACAAGATCTACAACATTGCCAAAAGCCTCTATTATTTTGGTATTGTCTTTACCCAAACAAATAATTGCTTTTACTTTCTCACGAACCAACGGCATTAAAGACTTGTAATCATTTCCTTTATCTACACCACCAACAATCCAAACTGTTGGAGTCCTCATGCTATCTAATGCATAATAGGTAGCATTTACATTGGTAGCTTTAGAATCATTCACGTATTCTACATGATGAATTTTCAGCACCTTTTCTAAACGGTGTTCTGCACCTTGAAAATTGGCTACACTGTTACGAATAGTTTCTTTTCTAATACCAATAAGTTTTGACGCTGTAGAAGCTGCCATTGTGTTTTTAAGATTGTGTTTTCCTTCTAAGGATAAAGAATCTGCTTTCATTTTCAGTGTGTCGTTGTTAGTTGTAATCGTTATATCGTTGTTTGTACTATATGCACCTTCTTCTATCATGTTCTCTATTGAATAGGGCATTAATTTTGCTTTAACAGGGTGCTTTTCCAACCAATCTGTCAAGTCTTTATCATCTGCATCATAAATAAAATAATCATCTGCTGTCTGGTTCTCTGCAATTCTAAATTTTGATGCGATATAGTTTTCGTACTTATACTCGTACCGATCTAAATGATCTGGCGAAATATTGGTTAGAATAGCTATATGCGGTTTAAAAGCTACAATACCATCTAATTGAAAACTACTGATCTCTAATACATAATATTCAAAATCATTCTCTGCTACCATTTTAGCATAGCTATCTCCAATGTTCCCTGCCATACCTACATGAAAACCTTCATTCTTTAAAATATGATTGGTTAACATAGTAGTGGTGGTCTTTCCGTTACTACCTGTAATCCCTATAATTTTTGCATCGGTATACTTTGACGCAAATTCTATTTCAGAGATTACTGGAATTTCCTTTTCCTTTAGTTTCTGAATCAAGGCTATTTTATCTGGAATACCAGGACTTTTCATGACCACATCTGCATTCAGAATTTTTTCTTCTGTATGCATTTGGTCTTCCCATTCAATATCAAAATGCTCAAGAACTTTTCTATACTTATCTTTAATTGCTCCTTTATCGGAAACAAAAACTTCATATCCTTTCTTCTTCCCCAAAATGGCGGTTCCCACACCACTTTCTCCTCCACCAAGAATTACCAATCGCTGCATCTTATCGCACTTTTAAAGTTACCACGGTGATTACAGCTAGTAAAATTCCAACAATCCAGAAGCGCGTCACAATTTTACTCTCGTGATAGCCTTTCTTTTGATAATGGTGGTGCAATGGAGCCATGAGAAAAACACGCTTTCCTTCTCCAAATTTTTTCTTGGTATATTTAAAATATCCCACTTGTAACATTACAGAAATAGATTCTGCAAAGAAGATTCCGCACAACACCGGAATCAATAATTCTTTACGGATGATGATCGCAATAACTGCAATTACCCCTCCAATAGTTAAACTACCCGTATCTCCCATAAAGACCTGAGCAGGGAAAGCATTATACCATAAAAAACCTACTAAAGCTCCTACAAATGCCGCAACGAAAACCACAAGCTCTCCTGCCCTAGGGATGAACATAATATCCAGATAATTGGAAAATATAATATTCCCAGAAATCCAAGTAAAAATACCGAGGGTGAGGACAATTATCGCCGAGGATCCAGCTGCCAAACCATCGATACCATCTGTTAGATTTGCTCCGTTTGATACGGCAGTAACAATAATGATAACCACCGGAATAAAAATCAACCACGCATACTCTTTTGCTCCGTCACCCATCCAACCAATGAATGAAGTGTAGTCTAATTCATTGTTTTTAAAGAAAGGCACTGTAGTTCTTACTGATTTCACTTCCGCACCAGCAACTTTCTCTAACGTATAAGCGGTGGTAATCACACTCTGACTGCGTTCTTTCATCGTTACTTCCGGATGAAAGTATAGGGTAGTCCCTACAATTAAGCCTAATACAACTTGTCCTAATATTTTAAACCTTCCTTTTAAACCTTCTTTATCCTTTTTAAATATTTTAATATAATCATCTACGAAACCAATAATTCCCATCCAAATGGTGGTCACAATCAAAAGTAGTACGTAGATATTATCAAGCTTAGCAAATAACAATACGGGAATTAAAGTAGCTAAAATGATAATTAGACCACCCATTGTTGGTGTACCTGCTTTCTGTTTCTGTCCGTCAAGACCTAAATCACGAACAGTTTCCCCTATTTGCTTTTTCTGAAGAAAAAGAATTATTTTCTTACCATATACCGTAGCAATCAAAAGCGATGTTAATACCGCTAATGCTGCCCTAAAAGTGATAAACTGAAACAGTCCAGCACCTGGGATTTGATAATTATCTTCTAAAAATTCAAACAAATAGTATAACATACTTTACTTCGTGTCTTAATGGTTTTCAATTACTGTGAGCGTAATTGTAGTTGTTTTATTTATTTAAGTCCTTTAATAAATTTTGAACGGTTTCGTAGTCATCAAAATGAGCTCTTACCCCATTAATCTCTTGATACGTTTCATGGCCTTTTCCTGCGATTAAAATAATATCATTGGAATTCGCCAATTGACAAGCTGTCTTTATAGCCTGTGCTCTATTTTCAATAGTTAGGGTTTTTCTAACATTTTGAGCTTCAACTCCCGCCTCAATTTCTTTAAGTATTTCTTCCGGATTCTCTGTTCTAGGATTATCAGAAGTAAATATGACGGTGGTACTCATATCTGATGCGATATGCCCCATAACCGGACGTTTGGTTTTATCTCTATCACCACCACAGCCTACAACAGTGATGACATTTTCATTTCCTGTTCTCAATGAATTAATGGTATCCAGCACATTTCTAAGTGCATCTGGCGTATGTGCATAATCTACAATAGCTGTAATTCTTTCTTTAGAGATAAAATATTGAAATCTGCCATCGACATTCTCTAACTCACTTAAAAGCCTTAGTATTTCTAATTTCTCTAAACCTAATAATTGTGCTGTACCATAGATTGCCAACATATTATAGGCATTAAAATCACCTATTAATTTTGACCACACCTCATTACCATCAATCTTTAAAAGTTGCCCATTAAATTGATTTTCTAGAATTTGAGCTTTATAATCTGCATACGTTTTTAAAGCATATGTATACTTTCTTGCCTTTGTGTTTTGCAACATTACTAAGCCATTCTTATCATCAATATTAGTCAGCACAAAAGCTTTCTTAGACAGGTTATCAAAAAGTGATTTCTTGGTGTCCCTGTATTCTGCAAAGGTTTTATGATAATCTAAATGATCATGAGAAAGGTTTGTAAAAATCGCTCCTTCAAAAACTAAACCTTCTGTTCTTTTTTGATGTATACCATGAGAACTTACCTCCATAAAACAAAACTCCACTCCAACATCATTCATCAATTTTAAATGATGATTTATTGTTAAAGCATCAGGTGTTGTATGACTAGTTTTATAGGTAGTATCATCTACCATGATTTTAATCGTAGAAATAAGTCCCACTTTAAAACCTGCTTTCTTAAATAATTGATACAGCAAACTACTAATGGTTGTTTTTCCATTTGTTCCTGTAACCCCTACAAGCTTTAAATTTTTAGATGGATTATCATAAAAATTAGAAGCCATGATAGCCAAAGCCTTATTACCATTATCTACTGCCACGTAAGTAACACCTTCTTCAAGAACTTCAGGCATAAACTCACAAACGATGGTTTTAGCTCCTAATGAAATAGCCTTATCAATATACTTATGACCATCTGTGATTGTACCTTTTATTGCGATAAAAACATCATCAGCGGATACTATGCGCGAATCAAAGCAAATAGAATTTACCATAACCGAGGTAGAACCGCTAACCGCAGTAATACTCACCCCAAATAATATGTCTTTAAGTGATTTCATGATAATTCTAATACAATTACTCCTGCAGCGCTAATATTCACACCTTTTGCAGATTGTTTTTTTACTTTACCGTATCCTGTAACCTTAACTTGTAAGCCTAAATTTTCTAAAATTGCAATAGCATCCATACCGCTCATTCCTTCTACATTAGGAACCTTGCTATATTTCTTCGATGCTTCTGCATAATATTGCTCGTATTTTTTCTCCAATCCAGGGTCATTAATTTCTAAACCATCAACCTCATCTACTAAAGGCGAAGTTGCATATATTTTTTGTGCGATAGATTTAAATACAGGCCCTGAAACGTCTGCCCCATAATATCCAACACTTTTGTCTGGTTCATGAATCACCACGATACATGAATACTTTGGTTCATCTGCTGGGAAATACCCAGAAAATGTGGAAATGTATTTTAACTTATTTGGATCTTTAGATACATAATCTTTCTGCGCTGTACCAGTCTTACCCGCCATAGAAAAATTTGGCGAATACAAACTATGCCCTGTACCATACTTCTTTTCTACCACGTTTTTCAACATCTCCTTAACCTTATCTATCGTTTCTTGCGAACAGATGGATGGATTTATCACTTCTTTATCAAACTTAAAAATGGTTTTATCCCATTCTTTCACTTCTTTTAAAAGACGTGGCTTAACCATTTCTCCATTATTAGCTATAGCATTATAAAAGGTAAGTGTCTGCAAAGGTGTAAGCGAAACTTCATACCCATGAGACATCCATGCTAAAGAAATACCAGACCAACCTTTATCACCTGGATACCGAATTACAGGAGCGCCTTCTCCTTTAATAGGAAGATCAAGTTTCCTATTCAATCCCATATTCATCAAACGGTTTACATACTTCTCTGGGTTATCTTTATAGTTGTTGTAAATAATTTTAGCAAATGCTGTATTTGATGAAATTTCAAAAGCTCTAGCAGCCGATATTTTTCCGTAGCCTCCCCATTTAGAATCTCTAACCGTTTTATTATATACTTTAAACAATCCTTTTTCAGTATCTATAACTGTGCTCGTATCTATGACCTTATCTTCTAAAGCAACCACCATTGACATTAACTTAAAAGTAGAACCTGGTTCATGAGATTCTCCAATGGCATAATTCAATCGCTCGTAATACTTGTCACCTTCTGTTTTTCCAAGGTTTGAAATTGCTTTAATTTCACCAGTCTTGGTTTCCATTACAATAACACAGCCATGGTCTGCCTTGTACTTTTCTAATTGCGCCAGCAGTGCATGATGCGCAATATCTTGTATATTAACATCTATAGTAGAATACACATCATAGCCGTCTTTGGGCTCCACGATGTTATCCATACCTATAGGTTTCCATTGGTTTTTTGCAATTTTTTGCTTTAAACGACTCCCTTTTATTCCGCTTAAGTATTCCGTAAAAGCACCTTCTAAACCTACACGAGTAGCATATCCATTTTCATCAAAACGCTCATACCCCACACTACGCTCCGCTATTTTTCCCAAAGGATGTTCCCGAACCGTATTTTGCTCTACCACAATACCACCGCGATTAGGACCTTTCTCAAACAATGGAAACTTCTTTATCTGAACATAGTCTGAGTAGTCTAGATTTCTAACCACCAAAGCGTACCTATTTTTGTTTGCTTTGGCCTTGCGAAAAATCTGCTCATAATGCGATGCAGGCCTACCTAACAATTTTGATAAGGATTGACATAAGGGCTTAAGGTTTTCTTTAAAATCTTTATCCTTTACGGTCACCGCATCAAAACGAATATTAAAACGAGAAACAGAAGTAGCTAACAAACTACCATCTGCAGAATATAGATTACCGCGATTTGGGGTGATTGTAAAAACCTTTTCCGTACGATCTTCGGCTAATTGACGGTACTTATCACCATCAACCAACTGAATACTAAAAAGCTTTACAACTACCGCAACAGCGAATAGTACCAGAAATACTGCTACTATATATAGTCTCGTTAATATTTTTTTTTCTGTAACCGCCATTATTCAGCCGATTTAACTCTTATTTTATGTGGTGGCGTTTCTGAAGGAAACAAACCATCATTACTTACTGTTTTTAATATTTCCGATTCGAGCTTTAGTTTCTGAACATCTGTTTGCCCATCTATAAACTCACTTCGCAATTCTTTCACCTCTTCGTTCAACGCTGCAATCTGATGCACTTTACTATCTGCACCATGAGAGCTTGCAATCATCACTGCCGCTAAAAAAGAAGTGAAAATGATAAAAATCCAATTTTTTGGAGCGTCGCCACTCACTAAAAATTTTCCTTTTAAGATATCTAACAAGCCTTTTCGCATGATTACTTTTTGCTTTTTGCTTTTTCTGCAATTCTTAATTTCGCACTACGCGCTCTACTATTACTTGCAATTTCTTTTTTAGAAGGAACCACCAATCCACCTACTTTTTTAAGCGGAAGATTCATATTCCCGTAAAAATCTTTATCTGGCTCTCCTTCAAATTTTCCTGATCTAAAAAAGTTCTTTACCAATCTATCTTCCAACGAGTGATAACTAATAACACTTAAGCGACCTTCCTCATTTAATAACTCCGGCACTTGCATTAAAAATTCTTTAATCACCTCAATCTCCTGATTCACTTCAATACGTATAGCTTGATAAATCTGAGCTAAAATTTTATGTTCCACCCGTGCAGGCAAAAATTGTTTTAAACCAGATTTCAATTGATCCGTGGTTTTAATTGGCTCCACTTCTCTATTTGCAATAATTGCTGTAGCTATAGCATTTGCATTTCTTAAATCACCATATTGAAATAACACCCTGCGCAACTCATCATAATCATAAGCATTCACTACATCATAAGCAGAAACGGTATTTCGCTTACTCATACGCATATCTAAATCTGCATCAAAACGAGTAGAAAATCCGCGCTCAGCAACATCAAATTGATGAGATGAAACACCAAAATCACCCAAAATACCATCCACTTTACGCACTCCGTAAAACTTCAAAAACTGACCAATGAATCTAAAATTCTCATGAATCAAAACAAAACGCTCATCATCAATAGCATTTTTAAGCGCATCTTCATCTTGATCAAAGGCGTATAATTTTCCTTTCGCTCCTAAGCGACTCAAAATTTCTTTTGAATGACCACCACCACCGAAAGTAACATCCACATAAATGCCGTCACTTTTAATATTTAGCCCATCTATAGACTCCGTTAATAATACTGGATTATGATAATTCATCTTCGTCTCCTCCCATTACTTCTTCTGCCAATGCTGCAAAGTCTAGAGTAGTATCCTCTAACACTTTTTCGTAGCTGTCTTTATCCCAAATTTCAATAATATTTATAGCCGAACTTAAGACTACTTCTTTAGCAATATTTGCAACATCAATTAAATTCTTAGGAATTAATAATCTTCCTGTTGCATCAATCTCTATTACCTTTACACCCGCAGAAAAACGACGGATAAAATCATTGTTCTTTTTGACAAAACGATTTTTCTTATTCATTTTCTCCATTAAGAGATTCCACTCTTTCATTGGATATAATTCTAAACAAGGTTGAAAGACTGATCGCTTGATAACAAAACCATCTGTTAACACTGGAGACATCTGATTTTTAAGCGCAACAGGCAGCATTACCCGACCTTTCGCGTCCGCTTTACAATCATATGTACCAATAAAATTGATCACTTTTTTATCCTTGTTTCAAATTATAACTCAAATATATTGATTTTATTACCACAATTTACCACTATTTACCACATTGTTAATAAATTCTGATATATTAGAGGTCTGAAAACTTCTAAAAAAGACGCTAGACGGACTTTAGAATTTTCAAAAACAACAATTTCAAGGCTCAAAATTGTCTTGGCAAATGACAATAAAACAAGTATAGACGTATTATTAGGAAATGTCTATATTTGCCGTTACAGAATACAACCTACATTAATGAAAGAAGAGTTAATCACGGAAGGCAAATACAAGTACGTTGAAGTAGGCGAAGGCACTCCAATAATCGTTTTACATGGATTAATGGGGGGATTAAGTAATTTTGAGGGAGTCATGAATTACTTCCCCAATAAAGGATATAAAATACTTGTTCCTGAATTACCTATTTATGACAAACCCCTTTTAAAAACTACCGTAAAAAGTTTTGCAAAATTTGTTGATGATTTCATAAAGTATAAAGGCTTAAAAGATGTCATCCTTTTAGGTAATTCTTTAGGTGGTCATATAGGATTATTACATACTAAATTATTCCCTAAAAACGTAAAAGCACTAATAATTACCGGAAGCTCTGGATTGTACGAAAGTGCCATGGGAGACGGGTATCCACGTAGAGGTGATTACGAATTTATAAAGAAAAAAGCACAAGATGTTTTTTACGATCCTGCGGTAGCAACCCCAGAAATTGTCGATGAAGTTTTTGCTACGGTTAACGACCGTATAAAATTGGTCAAAACTTTGGCAATTGCAAAAAGCGCCATACGTCATAACATGGCCAAAGATTTACCTAAAATGAGTACGCCAACGTGTATTATTTGGGGTAAAAACGACAACGTTACTCCACCAGATGTTGCTGTAGATTTTCATAAATTATTACCAGATTCAGATTTATTTTGGATAGATAAATGTGGCCATGCAGCAATGATGGAACATCCTGATGAATTTAATACGATATTAGAAGCTTGGCTTAAAGCCCGTAAGCTCTAATACAAAAAAACAATCCATGAAAGTAAAGTCAGCCGAGTTTGTAATGAGCAATTCTAATGTGACGAATTGTCCTAAAGAGCCTATTCCAGAATATGCTTTTATAGGGAGATCTAACGTAGGAAAGTCCTCATTAATTAATATGCTAACCGACAA